>CAZVXC010000006.1:0-24755 GCA_964631435.1 uncultured archaeon
GTTGATCGGGTTGTTAATAGCTTTAATCTCAGCTCTCGTTGCGATAAGCTATAAGATTGCGAAGGAGAGCTACGAAAGAGAAGATTTAAGTATGCCGGCAAAGGAGATAAAACCGTTGGAGAAGCCTGAGATAAAAGGGTTTTTGCTCGCTCAAATTATCCCTATTGTTTTATATTTGCTCGCAGTGATGATACTGTGGAATGAGTTGCCGAATAGCTTTGCAATCCATTTTAACATAAGCTTCGAGCCTGATAGCTATGCAAACAAAGAGATGGGTGCGGTTGTAATACCTCTCATATCATCGAGCATAATTCCGGCTATGCTACTGTTAACTACTAAGGAGCCGATGCTGATAAGATTTCCGGTTTATGGCAGAGGGCAGAAATCTTTGTTCTGCCTGCTAACGGCGATTCAGTTTTTCATAGTCGGGATAGAATTTTACATCCTGCTTTTTAATGCCGGAATTGTTGGGATGGAATACATGGGCGTAATAGTATTCGGATTCATAGCAGTGCTGATCTTATGGGCTTGGCAGATATGGCGTAGCTATAAAATTAATACGTAATATTTTTATGATACATATATCATAAAAATATATCTTCAAATATGTATTAGCCCGAAAATTATTAAATATTTTTGCAACATGTCATTATCATGATTCAAGCTGTTATCGGCTTGGTTCTCGTTATAACATCGATACTCGCCAATTCCTTTCTAAACTCTATCGAAAATGCGAATTTCATCAGAATGAAAATTCTTGGCGTAGCTATATTAACACTCTCCGTAGGATTCTTCATCCAAAGCATATTAGGACTTGCGGTCGTTTTATTCAAGATTGACAAAGCATATCACACGATATACGGTTTCTCCGTCATCATACTTATCGAGATCGCTACATGCCTGGGGATAATACTGGCTGTGCTGAGCCATGCTATCAAGATACGTTTAAGCAAAGGAGGCTTCGAATGCTTAATTTACGCTCTCGTCATAGCTCTAACCGTTCACCAAATCCAGTTATCGGTATATTATGACAGGATGCTCACAATTGCTATTGTTGCGGGCCTTACGATAGTTCTTTTAATTCTCGGTGTGTTAATTCTCAAGCTTCACGCTAAGTTAGAAGACCTCATAGAGATGGTTGATACGAAAACTTCGCTAAAAGTCTTTACATTCGCCTGCCTCCTATACGGATTCACAGCAATCGCAAACAATTTTCCCAGCTTAACGAAGGACGTTATTTTGCTTCTTCTCGCATCCCATATAGCTTTGCTAATATCCTGTCTCTATCTGTATCGGGAACTATACGTAAAATATCTTAAGCCAGCATACAGCTTGTCAATCAGATAAAATTTTTCAATTTCGTTGAGTAAAAATGGATGTGCGAATAACCTGCGAGAGTTTTGTAAGCTAAAGCTCCGTCGAATCCGTTAAAGATTCCTTTTCCATCTATTTTGAACGCAAATTTGACATCTTTATCCGGAATTGCGTAGCTGTAATGGAACTCATGACCTCTGAATTCTGTTTGAAAGAAAGGATTCCTCGCCACCACTTCGCCCCTCACGTAACCCAGAGCCTGAAGCTTATTCGTGAAAACTATATCGATGTCCAAGACGTTAGCCATCCTTTTAGTCCCCTTTTCCATGTCTATTTTCCTCGAAAGAGCGATAAGCCCACCGCATTCACCGTATATAGGCTTCTCATCTAATGCCTCATTTCTTATAAACTTCAGAAATTTCGGAAAATCGTGAAGCTCAGGATAGCCGCCGCCTATGTAATATGCATCGCATTCAACAATTTCGTCATTCAGAGGTGAGAAAAATACGAGTTGCCCATATCTCGACAGGATTTTAAGATTATCTCGGTAATAGAAGCAAAACGCCTCATCAAACGGAATGCCAATTCTTTTTTCCGCAAAAAATGTTTCCTCTTCCTCCGTTTCAATACAGATTTCGGAAATTTCGAGAATTCCGTCTATATCCAAATAGCTCTCAGCAAGCTCGGCAAGCCTATTAACATCCTTCTTTGTTTCAATTCCTAAGTAGAGGCCGAGATGCCTGCTTTTAATTTCGATATCCTTAACTCTCGGAAATACGCCGAAAACTTTGTATCCCTTGTTTTCGAAAACCCTTTTAAGCTTCTCATGAAAACCCGTTGCATTATTGAAAATCACGCCTGCAACGTCAATTTCCTTATCGAAGTTCTTGAATCCCTCAAAGATTGCGAGAGCGGATAAAGATGTGGCTTTAACATCCATAACGAGTATGACCGGCGTATTCAGCAACTTCGCAATATGGGCAGTTGATGAAAAATCTGTGAGCTTGTAACCGTCGAATAAACCCATTACGCCTTCGATTATTGCGACATCCTTATTTCTCATCCACTTCGCAAATGAAAGCTTAACACCATCTTCCCCCATCATGAATGCGTCAAGATTTATTGCTGGGTTGCAGAAAGAGTAATGCGTGGGATCGATGAAATCGGGGCCGACTTTGAAAGGTTGGACATCGTAACCCCTCTTCTTGAGAGCAGCCGCTATGCATGTGGCAACAGTAGTTTTCCCAACCCCGCTGTTAGTTCCAGCTATTACGAATGCGTGCATGAATCAATTATCTTTTCAATTAAGCTAACAACGCTCACCTTGCTTGCGATGTTTATGACCGTATCCGTTGCTATAACTTCATCTATTCCGGCTTTTATTATCTTCGCATACGTTTCTTTTGTGAAGAGAGCGTGAGTCGCTGCAACGACGATTTTCTTAGCCTTCATCCCCTTAAGCTTTTTAGCGGACTGGATTATCGTCTCGCCCGTCGCAATTATGTCATCGAGGATAACGACATCTCTGTTTTCGACATCTGTCGGTATTGTTGACACTATAACATTCTCCGCATCTATCCTTATCTTCTTTATCAGATCGTAATCTGCATTTAAAATCTCGGCAACATCCTTTATCCAGTTCAGAGAGATTTCGTCAGGCCCTATTACAATCGGATCGTTGAGATCAAGATTCCTTAAGTAGTTACCTATCAGAGGCATGGCAGAGATGTTATTAACTCTTTTATCTCCGCCGTAAAAGTCTATTGCATAGATTCTGTCGAATGTATCGAGGATTTTTAAGGCAACATCCAATATCCTCGCTTCCCCATATATCACCCTCTTGCTTCTGCGTGAATACGCAAGATAAGGAAATATGCCTATGATCTCTTCCGCACCTCTTTCCTTTAATGTCTCAGCGATCAGTCTCGATTCGAAGAGAATCTCATCTGGATTGGGATGGAATGAATTTACGAAGAAAACTCTTCCTTTTACTCTCGAAGGGACTCTTATATACTTCTCCCCGTAAGATAGCTTTTCAATTTGAATCGGGCAGATTTCATCTCTGCGTTTGAGTTTGTAAGCAAGCTCACCGTTACTCCCTGCGACGATCATCAGTATATGCGGGATTGCAAAGTATTAAACATTTATGTCCGTTCAGCTAAGCCCATACAAATTCTGAGACGCTTTTTGATTAACAATAAAAAAATTTATAAACAAACGAAATATCTTGTTGACAAATGTCGTCAATTCTTCTTATAGGCTCTCCTGGCACGGGAAAAACAAGGGTAATTTTGAAATATATAAAAAACTATGATAAAATTTTATGGGTTTCTACAACCGAAAGTGCGAGGGATGTGAGGGAGAAGCTAAAAGATATCCATTGCGATGTATGGGTTGTCGATACGCACACTTGGGATCAAAATTTGAGAATCGATGAGAGGGACTTAATCGTAAGCAACCCGAAGAATCTCAACGAAGTTAGCATAGCAATCGGAACAGCTCTCGATAATTTAAAATCAAATTACTTCGTCGCTTTCGACTCAATTTCAGGATTATTGCTCTATAACTCACCGCAAAAGGTTATAAGCTTCCTCAGAAACATAATCGTCAGAATAAATTCCGAAAATGGAGTTGGCATTTTCACGCTCGTAAAAGATGCCCACGATAAATATACTGAGACTGCAATATCATTAATATTCCCAAATATAATCGAACTCAGGAGAATTTATGAAGGAAATGAGACGAAGAGGTTTATGAGGATAATTAAAGCTTCGGAATACTTGAGAAACGAGATAGGGGAGATAAAGATAGTTCAGGATGACGTAATAATACCGAAGGATTTCGATGGTTTTATAAGAAGACAGCTTAATCTATCTCCTTAATTCAATTTCCATGAAATCCTCAGCGACAACAACGTTTTCAAAGATTTGCTTAGCCTCGTTAAGCAAAGGCGTCGCATCCTTATATCTCGCACTTATATGAGTCAGGATCAGTTTTTTAACATTCGCCTTCCTTGCTATCTCTGCTGCCTGCTTTGCTGTTGAGTGCTTTGTAAATTCAGCCCACTCTATCAGGTCTGATGTGAAGGATGAGTCATGGATAAGGATGTCAGCATCTTTCGCAACCTCAACTATCCTATTCGTAGGCTTTGTATCTCCCGTATAGACAAGCTTCCGCCCTTTAACAACCCCAGAAGTAACCATTTCAGGAGTTATGACTTTTCCTTTGAAAACCACAGTTTCTCCTTTGGCTAACCTGCTATATAACGGGCTTGGCGGGATTCCTAAGGATTCAGCTTTCTTTCTATCGAATCTGTAGAATTCATCCTCTATTATCGCATAGCCTAAGCTGTCTATTATGTGATCTGTTTCGAATGCTAAAACTTTAAAATTGCCGAACCTCACGAAATCGTCGTCTCTAAGCGTTATCAGATTTATTTTGAAATCCAAATTATGATAACCGAATTCTCGAAAGAGCTTTTTCAGGAATTTCGAATTTGGAGAATAGATGTTCAAAGTTTTTTCCCTTCCGTTGAGGGACATGGATTCGATCAAGCCGAATAGACCGATGAAATGGTCTGTGTGCATGTGAGTTATGAATATGCTATCAACGCCGAAGCCTGTTTTTGCGATCATCATCTGTCTCTGAGTCCCTTCACCGCAATCTAGCAAAAGCTTTTCTCCTGCGAAGCTAACAAAGATAGAAGAGGTATTTCTATCGACAGTAGGAACTGTGCCAGAAGTTCCGAGAAATGTAACCTTAAATTGCATTTAGCTTTCCAGAACGATCTCTATGTTGACATCCTTCGGAACCTGTATCCTCATTATCTGTCTCAAAGCCCTTTCATCTGCCGCTATATCGATCAATCTCTTGTGTATCCTCATTTCCCAGTGATCCCATGTTTCGCTCCCCTCGCCATCGGGGGATTTTCTTACTGGCACAATCAATCTCTTTGTCGGCAAAGGAATAGGCCCGCTGATTTCGACGCCCGTTTTCTCTGCGATTTCTTTGATCTGCCTGCAGAGCCTATCGAGATCCTGAGGATTCAATCCAGAGAGCCTTATTCTCGCTTTATAACCTTTTATCGCCATAAAATTCACCTGAAAAAGTGAAAATAAAAGATTAATCTCTTGGAGTCAGGTCTATAACCATTCCGGCTGCAACTGTCATTCCCATATCTCTTACAGCAAATCTGCCGAGCGGCGGTATTTCCTTGACCTTTTCTATTACCATTGGTCTCGTTGGCTCAAGCTTGACTATTGCCGAATCGCCTGTTTTGAGATATTGCGGATTCTCCTCCTTAACCTGCCCCGTTCTCGGATCGATCTTCTTCTGCAATTCTATGAATCTGCATGCCACCTGTGCCGTATGAGCGTGAACAACAGGTGTGTATCCAACCGTTATTGCTGTTGGATGCTGCAACACGATTATCTGAGCCGTGAAGTCCCTTACAACTGTCGGAGGATTATCGAGGTGTCCAGCTACGTCTCCTCTTCTCAAATCTTTCTTGCTAACTCCTCTGACGTTGAATCCTATGTTATCTCCCGGATAAGCCTCTTGTAATGGTTCGTGATGCATCTCTATGCTCTTAACCTCACCGCTCACGCCGGCTGGGTTGAATATAACTTTATCACCTACTTTCAGCACACCGCTCTCAACTCTGCCTACTGGAACCGTTCCGACACCGCTTATCGAGTAAACATCCTGAACGGGGATTCTGAGTGGTTTATCTACGAGCTTCTCTGGCGGCTTAAGCAAGTCGAGGGCTTCGAACAGCGTTGGCCCGTTATACCATGGTGTCTTATCGCTTCTCTTCAACACGTTATCGCCGTAATAGGCAGATGTCGGTATGAAAGGAACTTCATCCGGTTTGTAGCCAACGAGTCTGATTAGCTTAGCCACAGCATCTTTGCACTTTTCGTAAGCCTCTTTACTGTAATTAGCTCTGTCCATCTTGTTTATCGCAACTATGAGCTGGTTTATACCCAATGTTCTTGCAAGGAATACGTGCTCCTTTGTCTGTGGTTGCACACATTCGACGACATCGACGACGAGAATAGCTGCATCAGCCTGAGATGCTCCCGTTATCATGTTCTTAATGAAGTCTCTATGTCCCGGACAATCAACGATCGTAACCTCATACTTTTGAGTCGTAAACTTCCTGTGAGCGACATCTATAGTCAATCCTCTTTCTCTCTCCTCCTTAAGCCTGTCCATTACCCATGCAAATTCGAATGTAGCTTTGCCCTTCTCCTGAGCCTCTTTCTTGAATTTTTCAATTATGTGCTCAGGTATCTCTCCAGCTTCATAGAGCAATCTGCCAATCATTGTTGATTTTCCATGATCTACATGCCCTATCATTGCCACATTAATATGCTCCTTCTCCTTAGCCATATGCTACACCTCCCACACAATTTTAATGAATGGTTTATAAAATTTTACCTTAGCGCACGCAAACAACAGGAAGATAAAAGTTAAAAATCTTTAAGTCTCAAAAATTTCGTGAGGATTAGAGAGTTCCAAGATAGAATCAGAAGAATCTATTACGATAAAGACTCGAAGAGGGGAAAAGAGAAGACATTCCTTTGGTTTATCGAAGAGGTCGGTGAGCTTGCTGAAGCTATAAGAAAAAAAGAAAATCTTGGAGAAGAGTTCGCCGATGTCTTTGCTTGGCTTGTCAGCTTAGCCAACCTGTGCAATATCGATCTGGAAGAGGAGGTAAAAAAGAAATATCCTGAGAGATGCATCAGATGCAACTCAGTTCCGTGCAAATGTGAGGAGGAGATATGATGTTCCTGATCGTGAGAGATGAGGATATAAAGAGTGGTGTTGTAACTGACAAATACTTCATATGGACTGAAAAGATTTTGAGAGAGAAGAAGGTGAATCCATACGTTGTTGCAGAATTCACAACATCGAGATGGGGGATTTTCTCAGGGCTTAACGACGTCCTCAAACTCCTCGAAGGCATGAAAGTCGATCTGTATGCGATGCCGGAAGGAACGCTGTTCTTTCCTCATGAGCCTGTAATGGTTGTTGTGGGAAACTACCTTGAATTTGCGAGATTTGAAACGACGATGCTCGGATTCATCTGCCATTCGAGCGGAGTTTCGACAAAAGCATTTAAAGCGAAGCTCGCCGCAGGAGATAAAAGTATCCTCTCTTTCGGGACAAGAAGGCAGCATCCGGCTTTGGCGGCGATGATAGAGAGAGCAGCATTCATCGGCGGAGTGGATGGAGTAAGCAACTTTGCCGCTGAAAAGTATCTCGGCATAGAAAGCGTTGGAACGATGCCTCATGCACTCATAATCTGTTTCGGAGATCAGGTTAAAGCTTGGAGAGCTTACAATGAGATCGTGGATGAAAGGGTTCCGAGAACTATGCTAATAGATACATACTGCGATGAGAAAAGCGAAGCTGTAAGGGCTGTTGAGAATGTTGAGAGGGTCGATGCTGTAAGGCTCGATACGCCAAGTAGCAGAAGGGGGAATATAAGGAAGATAATCGAGGAGGTCAGATGGGAGCTTAAGATAAGAGGCAGAGAGGACGTTAAAATAGTTCTGAGTGGTGGACTAGATATAGATGACGTCTATGAGCTGAGAGACGTAGTCGATTCGTTCGGCGTCGGGACAAGCATTGCCGGTGCTGAGCCGATAGACTTTTCGATGGATATAGTCGAGAGAAACGGTGTTTTCGCTGCCAAGAGAGGTAAGAGGAGCGGGATGAAACAGGTTTACAGAGATTGGGAAAAGCTTGAGGATGAGGTTAGATTGTTTAACGATGAGAAGCCAGAAGGCAAAGAGCCATTGCTGATGAAATTCGTGGAGAACGGGGAAATTGTCAGGGAAAGCGATATGAATGAAGCAAGGAAACTTGCATTAAAGCAGATGGAGATAATAAGGAAGCTTGGAAGGGCTGAAGAATTTATAAAAACTTAATAAAATTTTTAAATATCTCCGATCTACCTTTTCTGATGCTGCCAGATGTTCAACTTTTAAAGCCGGAAGTTGAGATAGGCTTAAGTAGGGTTGGTGCGAGAAACGTTAGAAAGCTTGTTCAGGTGAAGAGGAAAGCTAAGAGACCGATAATCCTGATCTCAACTTTCGACGTGTATGTTGATCTGCCGTCAACGAGGAAAGGTGTAAATTTGAGCAGAAATTTTGAAGCTGTTGATGAGGTTATCGAGAACCTGACTCAGAATCCGGTTGAAAATGTCGAGGATTTGAATTTAAGAATAGTTGATGAATTGCTGAGGAGACATGAATATGCAACGAAAGCTGAAGTTATAATGGAAGCCGAATACATTTTGAAGAAGAGAACGCCGTATTCGTATCAGAAAACTCAGGAGGTTGTTAAGATTTACAGCGATGCGACGAAATGGAGGAATGGGAAAGTTAAGACCTTTGTCGGTGCGGAAGTTTATGGAATAACGGTATGTCCATGTGCACAGGAGCTTATAAGAGCTTACGCCGCAGAAAAGCTAAAGGAATCCGGATTTAGCGATGAGCAGATAGCTAAGATCATGGAGATAATCCCCTTAGCATCTCACAACCAGAGAGGTAGAGGATTTGTGAAGGTGGAAGTTAGAGAGAACTTTAAGCCGAGAATAGAAGACATAATCGAGATCGCTAAATCCGGCATGAGTTACGAGATTTACGAGATATTGAAGAGGGGAGATGAGCTTGAAGTCGTAAAGAACGCTCATTTCAATCCGAGATTTGTTGAAGATGCAGTGAGGATAATGGCTAAGAAAGCTGTTGAAAAATTCGAGGATGCTCCGGATGATGTTTTGGTCTATTTCAGGCAGGTTAATGAGGAGAGCATCCATCAGCATGACGTCATAGCAGAGAGACTTGCAACGATCGGTGAATTGAGGAATGAGATTGCTTAAAATTCTTTTTGTGCTGCTCCTTCTTTTCCCCGTAAATGCATGCAAGATACTTGAAGTCTATCCAAACCCATACGGAGATGATGCGGCTGAATATGTAAAAGTCCAATGCGACGGAAAATGCTTTTTCACAGATGGAGAAAGCAATTTCACTTTAACGAAAGGCGTAGCATACATCGCAAGGAATTTAACAGCTTTCAAAGAGAAATACGGTTTCTATCCAGACTTCGAGGGAATAAGACTTTCCAACAGCGGGGAGAATATCGAGCTTATATGCGAGAAAGAGAAGGATGAGTTTAACTGGAATTTTTACAGAGATGAGGGCGTTGTATATTTCAGAACGAAAGCGGGATGGGATTTCAGATACGAAGACTGGAGCGATTTTAAGCCCGTAAGAGATCACGTTAAAGGGAAGCTTATAATAACTCCGGCCAAATATATCGTCAAAGGAAATGGCGTTATCGTTTCTTATTTCGTAACTGATAAAAATTTCGCCGGAAATCTCGAATTCGTTGTTGATGCTAAGCCTATTGGCGGTGTTCCGCTTAACGAATACATGCTTTCGAAGAATTACGAATTCCATTTCCTATCTTCTGATTCATACAGACATTTCCACTACAAATTCGCCGTGCTGGGTAAAAAAGTTGTTATCACTACTGAAAACTGGAAGTGGAACAACAGGGGTGTTATCGTTGAATTTGAAAGCGAGAAGGTAGCTGATTTGCTTAAGAATGTAATCAGGCACGATTTGCGATACTCAGGGAAGCATGGGAAAGTAGATGGAGTTATCAAAGGTGGCGTTGGTGAAGGAAAGAAAATGGATTTTGAAGCGGATGTTACAGTTTATGCAATGCCCGATTATAATCCGGTATTCGAATTCATAAGGGAATCCAAGAGCTATCTGTTTATAGCCGCACCTTATATAGATTTCAGATGGTTTAACGGGACACCGCTCCTTGATGAGATAGTTAACGCATCCGAAAGAGGCGTTAAGATAAAAATCATGCTGAATGAGTATGATGAAAAAACTGCATTTCTTCTAAGCTCGATACCGAATGTTGAAGTTAAAGCTGTCAAATCTCCGGAATTCGATGAGTTGCATGCTAAGTATTTAATCAGCGATGGCAAAGTTCTGATAACTTCGGCAAATCTGAATAAATACGGGTTGAAGCTGAATAGGGAGATTGCAATCGTTATCTACAGCAAGGATGTTGAAAAATTCATGAGAGATGTTTTTATCAGTGATTGGACTGGGAGGAATGAAATAAATCCGATAATTTCACTAAGCTTTCTTGGAATCGTTGTTTTTGCAGCGTTCTATTTTATAAAGAGGTTCAAAGAAAATTAGAAGATGTTAAATAGTATCGGAGAGAATTTTTGAGAGATGGATGGTTGGTTAATCGATGCTGATTATGTAACAGAAAATGAGAAAGCGATAATAAGGCTTTGGTGTAAGGATGAAGATGGACTCTTCGTCATCTACGACAGGAATTTTGAGCCTTACTTCTATCTGATTCCCTACGAGGATGTTGATGTAAGAGATGTGGAAGATGTGGTAGTAAAAGCGAAAAACAAGATAATCAGGCCTGAGAGAGTTGAGTGGGTTAAAAAGAAGGTTTTCGGTAAGGAAACCGATGTCCTGAAAATCTATGCGAAGCATCCTCAGCATGTCCCTAAGCTTAGAGAAGAGCTAAAAAGATTCGGAGATGTTAGAGAAGCCGATATTTTATTTGCTTACAGATATCTGATCGACAAAGATTTGGCGTGCATGGATGGTATTCATGTTGAAGGTGTAACGAGGGAAGAGAAAGGGCTAAGGATTATTGAGGCTGAGGAGGTTAAGAGGGTAAAAAGGGAGGGTTTCCCTGAGCTTAAGATTTTAGTCTTCGATTGCGAAATGCTACCAACTTTCGGCATGCCGGATGCTGAGAGGGATCCGATAATCATAATAGGAGTTAAAATGGGAGATTACGAGGAGATAATTCACGGAAACGAAAGGAGTATTATTGCGAAGTTCGTTAAAATTCTGAGGGAACTCGATCCCGACGTTATCGTCGGCTACAATCAGGATAACTTCGACTGGCCTTACCTCAAGAAAAGGGCTGATAAATTATCTGTTAAGCTTAACATAGGCAGAGACGGGAGTGAATTAACGTTCAGAGGAGGTAGGCCGAAGATAGTTGGAAGGCTCAACGTCGATCTATACAACATCGCAATGAAGTTAGATGTAAAAATAAAGACGCTCGAAAATGTTGCGGAATTCTTAGGAAAGAGAGTGGAGATAGCGGATATAGAAGCGAAGGACATAAGAAAAAAATGGCTCGAAGGAGATTACGAGAGTGTTTTCAGATATTCAAAGCAGGATGTCTTGAACACTTATTTCATAGCCGAAGAGCTTCTGCCGATGTATTACGATTTATCTAAGATGATAAGGATACCGCTCGATGATGTAACGAGAATAGGAAGGGGAAAGCAGGTTGACTGGCTTCTGTTTAACGAAGCATTCAAGCTTAACGAAATAGCTCCAACTCCTTCGGAGATAGAGGAGAGTTACGAGGGTGCATTCGTCTTAGAGCCGGCAAGAGGGTTGCATGAGATGGTATATTGCTTGGATTTTGCTGCCATGTATCCTTCCATAATGATAGCGTTCAACATAAGCCCAGATACTTACGTCTCAGGAAATTGCGATGATTGCAACATCGCCCCTGAAGTGGGACATAAATTCAAAAAGAAGCCGGACGGATTTTTCAAGAAGATTCTTGAGAATCTTATTAGGAAGAGGAGAGAGATTAAGGAGGCTATGAAAAAGCTCGATAGGAATAGCGTGGAATACAAGCTGATGGATATAAGGCAGCAAACGCTAAAGATTCTTACGAACAGCGTTTACGGCTATACAGGCTGGAGTGGGGCGAGATGGTATTGTAGAGAATGTGCTGAGGCGACAACAGCATGGGGTAGATTTTTCATAAAGAAGGCCGTTGAGATAGCAAAGAACATGGGATTCGATGTGCTTTATGGAGATACAGATAGCTTATTCGTGAAGAAGGAATTCGTTAATGAGAAGGATATAGAGGATTTGATTGAGAGGATATCTAAGGAGATGCCGATAAACATTGAGATAGACGAGAAATACGATGCCATATTCTTCGTTGAGAAAAAGAGATACGCCGGAATAACGAGCGATGGAAGGTTGATCGTAAAGGGGTTGGAAGTCAGAAGGGGAGACTGGTGTGAGCTTGCAAAGGAGGTGCAGAAGGAGGTTATAGAAATAATCCTAAGAGAGAAAAATCCCGAAAAAGCTTTGAAGCATGTGAAAGAAGTTATTAGCGGAATAAAGTCTGGCAGATATCCTCTTAGCAAGTTCGTGATATACAAAGGATTGACGAAGAAGCCTTCGAAATATGAGAGCATGCAGGCTCATGTAAAGGCCGCTTTAAAAGCTAAGGAGATGGGAATTGTTTATCCACTCGGATCGAAAGTTGGATATGTCGTTGTTGAAGGTGCGGGAAACATAGGGGACAGAGCTTATCCCGTAGATTTAATAGAGAGCTTCGACGGAGAATTCGTTGTCATAAGAACGAAAAACGGAGAGGAGAGGAAGAAAATAGACAAAGACTATTACATAAATAACCAAGTTATTCCGAGCGTTTTAAGGATTCTGGAAAGATTCGGATACAACGAGCTAAGTATAAAGGGCGAATCGCAGCTAACTCTCGATTCTTTCTTCTAAATCCTTACAGGAATACCCTTAGCTTTTAAATACCTCTTTAGCTCCATGATTTCTATCTCTTGAAAATGAAAAACACTCGCTGCCAATGCTGCATCAGCCTTTCCTTGAGTGAAAGCTTCATAAAAATGCTCCATAGTTCCGGCTCCGCCCGATGCTATTATAGGTATGCTTACCTCTTCGCTTATCTTTCTCGTTATCGGGATGTCGTAGCCGTCTTTCGTCCCATCCCTGTTCATAGAAGTCAAAAGAATCTCACCCGCTCCGAGTTCTTCAACCTTCTTAGCCCATTCAACGGCATCAATTCCAGTCGGCTTCCTTCCGCCGTATATAACAACCTCATACCAAGCTTTCCTACCGTCTTCAAGCTCGACAATGTATTTCCCTTTGCTCAAATCGTAATTTCTCCTACAATCTATCGCCACGACTATGCACTGGGAGCCGAAGATTTTGGCAGCCTCTCTAACAAGCTCAGGATTTTTGACAGCAGAGGTGTTTATAGTTACTTTATCAGCTCCAGATTTGAGCATGAGATTTATGTCCTCTATGCTTTTCAATCCGCCACCCACGGTGAAAGGGATGAATACGTTTTCAGCGGTTCTTTCAACAACATCGACCATCGTCCTTCTTCCGTGAGCTGAAGCTGTGATGTCGAGAAAGACAAGCTCATCTGCCCCTTCTTCGTCATACCTCATAGCAAGTTCCACAGGATCTCCGGCTCTCCTTAAATTGACGAATTTTACGCCTTTGACGACGCTCGCTCCCTTCTCATCGAGGGTTACATCCAAACACGGGATTATCCTCTTAGCCAGCATACTAAAACCTTATCTCAAAGTCTTTAAATTCTCCCATATATTCCTCATCGATAATATCGATGTTCTTAACGACAGCGAATCTCGGCCCCTCTCTTAGCGCTGAAATAAATTTCTCGATATTCTCATTTTCTCCCTCCGCAACAACAAGAACTCTTCCATCTTGGAGATTCATGACGTATCCCCTAATACCGAATTCCTTAGCTTTTTTCTTTGTGAAATACCTGTATCCAACACCCTGCACGATTCCGCTAACATAAACCTTTATTCTTCTCATAACTCAGCTCTTCTCAATCTGCTTATCAAATTTGCTGAGGACGTCTATTGCGAAGTCTATCTCCTCTTTCTTTATTATCAGAGGTGGGACGATCCTTATATCCTTCTCAGAAGTCGTGTTAATCAATACACCATTTTCGAGTGCGAACTTTGATAGCTCATTCGCATCTTCAACGCTCGCACCAATCATCAGACCGTATCCTCTTATATCTCTTAAATATCCGATCTCTCTCAGCTTCTTCCTGAAATATTCACCCATTCTCTTTGAATTTTCAATTAGATTATTCTTTTCCATATATTCGATCGTTGCAAGAGATGCTGAGCATGCTAATGGATTTCCACCAAATGTTGATCCGTGATCCCCTTTTTCTATCTTCTCATTTATCTCCTCCTTTACGCCTATCCCGCCTATCGGAAAACCGTTTCCCATAGCCTTAGCCATAGTTATAATATCCGGCTGGAAGCCGTAGATATCTTTCGCAAACCACTCTCCAGTCCTGCCGAATCCTGTTTGGACTTCGTCGAATATAACGATGAAACCGAACTCATCTTTTAACTCGAAAATTCTTTTTACGAAATCCTTATCGGCCGGATATACGCCTGACTCTCCCTGAATGAGTTCCAAGATGACGGCAGCGGTATTCTTATCAACAGCTTTTTCCAAGCTCTCTACGGAATTGAATTCAGCAAACGTAACAGGCTGAATAAGCGGCTCGAACGGCTTTCTGAATTTCTCCTTCCAAGTTACGGATAAAGCACCCATGCTCCTTCCGTGAAAGTTGTTCGTGAACGAGACGAATTTCTTCTTACCCGTTACCCTTCTTGCAATTTTCAAAGCACCCTCAACGCTTTCAGTTCCGCTGTTTGTGAAGAAGAATCTGTCAAGCCCGGTTATTTCCTTAAGCTTCTCTGCAAGTTCAATTTGCGGGATTGTGTAATAGAGATTAGACACGTGCATCAGCTTTTCAGCCTGCTCTCTTATCTTCTCGACGACGAATTCGTTTGAATGGCCTACGGCAACGCATGCAATCCCTGCAACCAAGTCAAGGAACCTTTTCCCTTTCACATCATAGACCCAGCATCCCTTTCCTCTCTCGATAACCAAAGGGATTCTGTTGAAGAATTGGATGAAAAGCTCTCTTTCTTTATCTATTATCTCATTATCCTCACTCATACTCGATCGTTGCCGGAGGTTTCGGTGTTATATCGTAAACGACTCTCACAACCTCGTCAATTTCCCCGGTTATCCTTAAAGCTATCTTTCTTAGCTTATCGTGATCGAGCCTTATCGGATCGGCTGTCATTCCGTCTCTGCTCTCAACAGCCCTTATGGAAATTATATAGCCATAGACTCTAATATCCCCTTTGACGCCGGTGGCTTTTCCTATTAACGCTGCAAAAGCCTGCCATTTCGGAATGTCCTTCAGCTCTTCCTCAACTATCTTCGTTGCCTTCCTTACGACCTCTATCTTCTCCGGTGTAACCTCTCCAACAACCCGAACCGCAAGCCCCGGCCCCGGAAAAGGCATTCTTTCAGCGATCTCCTCAGGAAGGCCTAAGTATCTCGCAACCTCCCTCACCTCATCTTTGTAAAGCTCCCTTAAAGGCTCTATGACACCCTTAAATTTATACTTCGTCGGGAAACCGCCGACGTTGTGATGACTTTTTATGCCCCCTTGACTCTCTATCACATCCGGATATATCGTCCCCTGAATCAGATAATCAGCTTTCTCCTCCTCAGCAACCCTTTCAAAAATTCTTACGAAAAGCTCTCCTATGACCTTTCTTTTCTCCTCAGGATCGTCTATGCCTTTGAGAGCATTGAAAAATTCATCTTTCGCATCTATGAATCTCAGATTCATGTGTCCGAACACCTCTTTAACCCTCTCTGGCTCGCCTTCCCTCATCAATCCCGTATCGACGAATACTGGAATAAGCCTATCTCCTATCGCTTTGTATGCCAGCATCGTGCATACCGAACTATCAACGCCTCCGGATAGAGCTATTATAGCCTTTCCATCGCCAACTTTCTGCTTTATCTCCTCTATGGCATCTTTAACAAATTTTTCAACATTCATCTCTTTCCCTCCGGTATTCTAAAGCTGCTTTAACAAATCCTACGAAAGGTGGGGATGGAGAGAACGGTCTCGCTTTAAATTCCGGATGGAACTGAGTTGCGAAGAAGAACCTCTTATCAGGCAACTCCAAGATTTCCATCCTTTTTCCGTTATCGGAATATCCCGAAAAAACAAGTCCTTTCTCTTCGAATTCCCCTATGTATTCCGGATTTACCTCGTATCTATGTCTGTGCCTCTCAAATACCTTCTCTTTCTTGTAAAGCGAGAAGGCGATTGTATCTCTTTTTATCGTGATCTCTATGTCTCCAAGCCTCATCGTTCCTCCTTTCGCATCAACCATTCTTTGCTCCGGAAGAAGATCGACCACCGGATGATTCGTATCGCCGAATTCGGTGCTGTTCGCATCTCTGTATCCCAGAACGTTTCTTGCGAATTCGATAACGGAAAGCTGAAAACCTAAGCATATTCCCAAGAATGGAATATCTCTTTCTCTCGCAAAATTTATAGCTTTTATCTTGCCTTCTATTCCTCTGTAACCGAATCCTCCCGGAACGAGTATTCCGTCTGCCGCTATGGATACCTCCGTTTTCTCAAGCTTCTCACTATCCATCCATATCGGATTTACCTTAACAGAATTATACACTCCCGCTATCTTAAGAGCCTCCCTTATGCTTATGTATGCATCTCTTACATCTATGTATTTGCCAACTATCGCTATATCGACTGTATCTTTCAGACTCTTAAGCTTCTTAACAAAGCTTTCCCAATCCTTGCTGCTCTCTCTTTCGCTCAGCTTCAGCTTGCTTATTATATACCTATCGAGCTTCTCTTTCTTAAACAGTAACGGAACTTCGTATATATCATCCGCATCTCTCGCACTTATAACAGCTTCCTTCGGCACATCGCAGAAGAGGGATATTTTCCTTTTCGCCGCATCGCTCAAATCTTCAACGCATCTGCCAACGATCACATCAGGATGCAGTCCTAAGCTTCTGAGTTCCTTGACGCTATGCTGAGTTGGCTTCGTCTTCTGCTCTCCACCCTTATCTAATGGAACTAAGGTTACGTGAACGAGAAGAAAATCCTCCTCCCTCTCTTCATTATGCATCTGTCTTATTGCTTCGAGGAAAGGCATACCTTCGATGTCTCCGACAGTTCCTCCGACTTCTATCAAACAGATTTCGCTCCCGTTCTTTTCTGCAACCTCCCTTATCCACCTCTTTATCTCATCTGTGATGTGAGGAATTATTTGCACGGTCTGCCCAAGATACTCCCCCTTTCTTTCCTTCTCGATAACGTTTCTGTAAATCTTTCCCGTTGTTATGTTGTGATCTCCCGTAAGCTCAGTCCCTATGAACCTCTCGTAATGACCTAAGTCGAGATCGACTTCCGTTCCATCTTTCAAAACGAAGACTTCTCCATGCTGAAAGGGATTCATAGTTCCGGCATCGATGTTGATGTATGGGTCTATCTTTATCGGTATGACTTTGTAACCCATGTCAACGAGTATCCTTCCTATGCTCGCCGCAGTAATCCCTTTGCCCAAACCGCTCATAACTCCCCCGGTTACGACGATGAACTTCATGATCACTCCCTCAAGTCCGGTGGAAGCATATTCGGAATTCCATCTTCAATCGGATATTCGACTCCACAATTCTTGCATATAAGTTTCCCGGAAATTATTTCCTCCTCGTTTTCCTCCTTGACCTCTAATTCGAGATCAGATTTGCATAATGGACATGCCAAAATTTCGAGCAGGTTTCTCCTCATAACTACTCTCTACTATCGCTTCATTTATTAAATCTTATGGTTTCAAAATGGGGATTAAATTTATATTAAGCTCACAAAAATTATCCGCATGCAAACCGTAAGAATATTCGACACAACACTCAGAGATGGAGAGCAAACTCCCGGTATATCATTCCCACTTAACTATAAAATTCAGATAGCGAAACAATTAAACAAACTCGGTGTAGATGTTATAGAAGCCGGATTTCCTTCCGCATCGAAGGGAGAATTTGAGGCTGTTAAAGAGATAGCAAATCTCGGATTAGATGCGAAGGTATGCGGTCTTGCGAGGCTTGTTAAAGATGACATAGATAAGGCTATCAAAGCCGATGTTGATATGGTTCACATATTCATCTCAACATCCGAAATTCAGATCAAGCATACGATAAAGAAGAGCAGAGAGGAAATTATTGAAATGGCTGTAGATGCAGTGGAATACATCAAAGGATACGGGGTTGAATGCATGTTTTCTGCGATGGATGCGACGAGAACGGAAGTCGATTATCTAAAGCAAATTTACAAAGCCGTTGAGGATGCGAATGTTGATGTCGTAAACGTTCCAGATACAGTCGGAGTTGCAACGCCGTTCAGATTTTATGAGCTGATAAAAGCGTTAAGAGAAGTTGTAAGCGTTCCAATGGACGTTCACTGTCATAACGATTTCGGTTTAGCTGTTGCAAATTCTCTCGCCGCTGTAAAAGCTGGAGCGGATGGAGTTCAGGTTACAGTAAATGGGATAGGTGAAAGAGCGGGAAACGCAAGCCTTGCAGAAACAGTTATGTCAATAACAGCATTAGAAGGGATGAAAACGAATATAAATACGAAATACCTCGTTGAGACTTCGAGACTCGTTGAAAGGTTATCCGGGATTAAACTACCACCAAATACTCCGATAGTCGGTGAGAACGCTTTTAGTCATGAGAGCGGGATACATGCTCATGGTGTGCTGAAGGAAGCTTCAACTTTCGAACCCGGAATAGTTACGCCGGAAATGGTTGGACATAGAAGGAAAATCGTCGTCGGAAAGCATGCAGGAAGGCATCAGATCAAAAAACTCCTCGAAGATGCTGGATACTTCGTTAATGATCAAATTCTGACGAAGATAGTTGAGAAGGTTAAAGAACTCGGAGACAAGGGGAAGAAGGTTACGGATTTGGACGTAATAACTATAGCTGAGGTTATAATGGGTGAGATCAGGAAAGAGGAGAGGGCTATATTGCTTGATGAGGCAACAGTTATAACCGGGAACAAAATTACTCCTACGGCTGTAATAAATGCTGAAATCGAAGGTAGAAAGAGGGTTACATCTGCAATAGGCGTCGGGCCTGTTGATGCTGCATTGAAAGCAGTTGCCGAACTCGTAGGAAAATCGATGAGGATAACTGAGTTCAGAATGGACGCAATAACGGGCGGGAGCGATGCGTTAGCTGAGGTTTACGTTACGGTTGAAGATGACGAAGGCAGAAGTTTTACCGCAAGAAGTGCGGGTGAAGACATAGTTATGGCGAGTGTGAATGCTGTTATAAATGCTGTGAACTATCTGATGAAAATGAGAAAGAGATGATAGAGATTGCCGACATTCACTGCCACCTAAACTTTGACAGATTTAACAGAGATAGAGATGAGGTCATAAGAAGAGCGATCATCTCGGGTGTCGTTGAAATAATAGATTCCGGATACGACTTTCATTCGAACGAAAAATCGCTGAGCATATCTGAAAGTTACAAGCATGTCCATTCAACTCTCGGCTTCTCACCGAACAGGATAGGCAAAGCGGATCATAGATACGTCATAGATCAGATAAAAGAGAATGCGGATAAAATCGTCGGGATAGGCGAGGTTGGATTGGATTTAAAGAAGTGTGAAGTTAAGATAGAGAGGCAGAAGGAGATATTCTTAGAATTCATTGACCTTGCGGAAGAACTTGGGCTGCCTTTGATAATTCACGCGAGAAAAGCTGAAGATAAAGCGTTCGATCTGTTAAAAAACAGGGATGTTATAGCTGTATTTCATTGCTACACAGGAAGTCCGAGCTTGGCTGAGAATATAATCGACTCAGGCTTTTACATATCGATCTCAACTATAGTATGCATTTCGGATGATGTTAGAAAGGTTGCTGAAAAAATCGATCTGAATAGATTGATGCTCGAAACTGACAGTCCCTTTCTTTCTCCGTTCAAAGGAAGGAACGAACCTGCAAATGTTGTCTACGCATTAAGAGAGGTCGCTAAGCTCAAGGAAACTGATGAGAGTGAAGTTGCGGCGGAGGTCATGAGAAATGTGGAAAGGGTTTTTAATACAAATAGATTAGTTGTATAGTGGTGAGTCTAATGGCACTTAAACCATCTATAAACGTCTCGAAGATTCAGAAATTCAAAAGAATTCTCTCAGCGAGAAAAGAGAGTAAAAAGAGGATAGGAGTTCTTGTCGATGGTCCAAATATGCTCAGAAAGGAGTTCAATTTGAATCTAAAAGAGATAAGGGAGATTTTGAGTGAATACGGGGATGTGAAGATTGCAAAGGTCTTCTTGAATCAGTATGCAGGGGATAAGCTTGTAGAAGCGATAGAAAATCAGGGATTCGAGCCAGTGATAACTTCGGGCGATGTCGATGTCAGAATGGCTGTCGAAGCGATGGAGATAATTTATAACGATAATATAGATGTTCTCGCACTCGTTACGAGAGATGCAGATTTCAAGGCTGTTTTGAAGAAGGCTATGGAATTGGGGAAAGAAACGATAATAATAGGTGCCGAACCCGGATTTTCTGCGGCTTTAAAGAATTCAGCGGACATTGCGATCGTTTTGAACGAGGATGAAAATGAAGAGTAAGCTGTTCATATACGAGCATGGCGTATGCGAGGAAGAGATTCCTGAGGATATAGCGATAGAAGGGGTTGCCATGTTCAAAGCCATGTTATCTTTCGGAAATTATTTTGAACTCGTTTCATACGTAAGAAACGATTTTTCATCATTTTTTCCATTTTCAAGCGGTAGCTTCGATGAATGCTTAGAGAATTGCGATAAAGCTTTGATAGTCGCACCCGAAGATGATTACACCTTGCTTAAATTGACGAGGAGAGTTGAAAAAGCGGGAGTTGAAAATCTCGGATCATCGAGTAAGGCAATCGAAATAACTTCTGACAAATGGAAAACTTACAAGAAGCTGAAAAATAAAGTTTTGATGCCTGAAACCGCTTTAAATCCATTGAGTTGCGAATACATAGTCAAGCCGAGAGTTTCTTGCGGTGGAAACGGGATAAAGATTGGCGGAGAGGTTTTAGATGGTTTCATGGCACAGGAAATAATTAGGGGAGAACATTTGAGCGTTAGTCTCTTTGTAGGAGCTGACATAAGGGTTTTAAGCATTAACAAGCAGTTGCTCGATAATTTTTCCTACAAAGGTGCGATAGTTCCAGCGGAATTTAATAGAGATGTTGTTGATGCAGCTATCTCAGCGGTCGAAGCTATAAGAGGTTTAAACGGATACGTCGGAGTGGATTTAGTTCTCTCAGATCAACCATACGTTATAGAAGTCAACGCAAGACTTACGACTCCGTTCATCCTCTTCAAGCCGGTTTACGGGATGAGTTATGCGGATATGCTGTGGAATATTCTGAATAGAAGAGATTTCGAGATAAAAGCTAAGAGGAGGATGATGCTATACAAAGGATCGGGTAAGGGTTACGTATCCTACAAAGGATTTTCCATAATTTTAAAAACAGTGTAAAGAGTTTGCGATCATGAAATCAAGTAAGCTTTTCCTTTACTTCTCAGTAGTGCTAACTCTCATCATTTTCGTAGCTCTGATATATTTTGTTAATCCGAAGAAGGTTTTGAGTGCTTTATACATGCTTAACCCGATGCTCGTTTTATTAGCGTTTGCGATCTACCCCATTTCTTTTATACTCAGAGGGATCAGATTCGAGCTTATAATGAAGAACATAGGTTCATCAACGAGCTACACATTCGCAACAATGGCGATAGCGATAAGTCAAACCCTCAACGTTTTAACACCAGTAAGAGTAGGAGATTTAGGGAGAGCATATATCTACAACAAAAGGGGAATCCCATATCAGTCGAGTTTCAGTGGTCTCGCTGCTGAGAGGATTTACGATGTTATCGCCATTCTTACGATTGCCTTTCTGAGCATAATATTCGTGAGCTTCGAATTCCTCAATATCCTTGCTTACGCAACAGCATTCTTAGCTCTTATTTTGATAGCGGTCTTAATTTTGTCAAGGATGAAGGGGTATGTGGCGAAGATAATGCTCGATGCGAAGAAAATAATATTCAGCAGAGACATGGTCAAATACATGCCCCTCTCGATAGTAATCTGGATGATAGATGTTACAACCTGCTTCATAATTCTGAGATCGTTTGCGGATGTGTCGATATTCCTCCCAGCTTTTGGAGTTGCGGCAGGAAACATAGCGAAAATACTTCCTATCACTCCCGGAGGTATCGGGACTTACGAAGCAACTTTAACTCTAATTCTATCAACGAAACTTCCAGAAAATCAGGCTTTAGTTGTCAGTCTCGTCGATCACGGGATAAAGAACGTATCTACCTTAATTCTCGGATTGATATCGTCTATAAAGCTTGGTATAAGCTTTAAGGACGTGAAAGTATGATCGAAAGAGTGTATCTCCTCGTCTTAGTTCTGATTTTCCTCTCGAACATGCTTGACGATTACTATATTTCGAAGTTCATGTCCATAGTTCTGATTTCCGCTATCTCATTCTTCCTATCTCACTTCATCGAATTCAACGTCTCTTTCATAATAGCATTTGCTTTAACATCACTTATAACCATTCGGAATATTGTGAAGAGGGGATTCAAAATTGATAAAGATAATGAATCCGTTTTTTTAATCTCCTTCGCATACTTCCTATTCCTGAGGTCTCTGTTGCCGGATATTCACTACGCTGAAAAATTCATGGATGTCGGCTTCCTAAATTCGGTTTTGAATGCTAAAAGCTTTCCTCCGAATGATCCTTTCCTTTCCGGAAAGAAAATAGATTTCTACTATTACTTCGGATACGTTATAGCTGCGACTATCTCGAAGATGAGTTTAATGCCAGTCGAATATGCCTATAACGTTTCCATGGCTTTTATATCAGCTATAAGTGTATCTTTGCTTTACGGATTTATGAAAGATGTTGGCATAGGAAAGATTGGGTTAATTCCCCTTTTTTTAGGTTCCCTATACTCTTTTTACGAGCTGATGAATGACCTTATATCAAGAAGACTTCCCGGATTTTTGTTCTATTGGAATTCAACAAGGGTAATCCCAGATAAGACATTCAAATACGTGATAACGGAATTTCCCTATTTCAGCTTTATTCATGCAGACCTTCATGCTCACGTAATTGCGATACCTCTGAAAATCCTGTTTATAGCTGTTCTCTACAGGGTTTATAAGGATGGCAAGCTAAGCATAGCCGTTCCGCTTCTTAACTTCGCACTATTTGCAACGAACTCATGGGATGCTCCAGCATTCTTCATACTGTCCTCTCTCATACTCCTAATCAAAGGTAGGAAAAATTTTCCACACATTATTGCCTCTGCAGCATTAATCTTAATTTTTAAACTTGAGATGAACGTTAAGGTTCCGGTATTCTTAACACACGAATTCAGCGAGCATCTGCCTTTCTTGTTATTCTGGGGAATATTTATATTCCTGCTTTATTATAAATATCTGGACGAAATTAAAGAAAGACCTATTTTCATTCTCTCAGCAATCCCAGCAATCATTTCCCCAGCTTTCCTATTTCTGCCTTTGATCTTCTACGCTTTAAGGAGGAGGGAATTTGATGACATCTTAGTCATATTCGCTTCCATTTTTATCATAATATGCGAATTCGTTGCGATAGATTGCAGGATGAACACATACTTCAAATTCTACCTCCTATCTTGGGTTTTGCTTCTTTATCCAATAGCTTATTCCCTCAAAGATCTGTATGAGCGAAAGAGAGCTGTTGCTTTAATTTTAATAGCATTAATGCTTGTTTACCCAGTTGTAGCGACGCCAGTGAGGCATTATAAAGCTGAACTAACCTTAGATGGCTTGAATTTCATGAAAGAAACATTTCCGGGAGATTACTATGCGATAAAGTGGCTTTACGGAAAAAACGTTGTAATAGTTGAGAGAGCCGGAGGAAGCTACACATACAGCGGTAGAATAGCCGTTTTTTCAGGAAATCAGGATGTGATATCGTGGTTTAACCATGAACTTCATTGGAGGAATAATTCAAAGGAGATAATTCAAAGGATTAACGATGTCAGGAAGATATACACGGGTAGTTGCGAGCAGGTTTTGAAAATAGCTAGGAAGTATAATGTAAGCTACATCATCTACGGCAGATATGAGAGAGAGTTATACAAGGAAAGCAACTTCTCATGCTTAAAGCTCGTATTCAAAAAGTATGGAACCGAGATATACGAAGTTCCTGTCAGTTATGGCAGGTAAAATCGTTATAGACTATCCTGACCTCCTCCCCGTCCTAAAGGCAAGGGAGGTGTGAAAATTTAAATCTCGCAATGCAACATGAAATGATAACGATAGGTTATAAAATTAAGCGAAGACCTTATTTTCGAGCTTTCTGACACGATCGATTAAATTTTCGATAATCTTTTTCTCAGCTTTTAATTCTTTGAACTCTATTGTATTCTGTCCTATCTTGACGAGTGTTTCAATCTTACTGGTAGTGAGGGAGCCTCTGTAAGGGAGTCTATCCTTTTATTTGTCTCATATATGCTCTGTTCCAAGCTTATCTATCTTTACCCCCCATTCTATTGCAATTCTAAACCCTTCAAGCTACCCCACAACTCCTGCTTTGAATTCCTTGAATTCCTCTTTTATCAATCCGA
>CAZVXC010000007.1:0-284 GCA_964631435.1 uncultured archaeon
TAATAAATCCCACAAATAATATAACACAACCCTAAACTCTTGGCTTGACCGTCTCCATCCTTTCTTTTGAACGCTGTTGTTAGACATTACAGCATCACTTCTGTTAGAATAAAAAAAATTAAATTATAATGATTTTGAACGGCCATAAAATTGACTTAGGTATCTGATTGTTAGATTTCCTAAGGAAACAGAGAGGTGTTAAAAGAATTAATTAATCTCTAAAGATCAATTATGCTCCGGCCGGGATTTGAACCCGGGTCGCCGGCTCGAAAGGCCGGAATGAT
>CAZVXC010000007.1:294-1810 GCA_964631435.1 uncultured archaeon
TAGTAACACTATGGCTAAAACTGAGAAAGGTAAGGAAAGGAAAGAGTATTACACAATTTCAGAGCTTGCAGAAGAATTTGATATAAGCACGAGAACTATCAGGTATTATGAGGAGATAGGGTTGCTGAGTCCGAGTAGAACTCCCGGAAACCACAGAATTTTTACGAGAAAAGATAGAACGAGATTAAAATTGATATTAAGAGGAAAAAGATTGGGTTTTACTCTTGAGGAGATTAAACAGGTGCTCGATATGTATGACGTAAGCGAGCCTGAGCAGATCAGGCTAACTATTAAGATAGCTGATGAAAAGCTCAAAGAGATCGAGGATAAAATCGGGGATTTACAAATCCTTAAAAATGAGCTTTTAGATTTAAAAGAAAAACTTATGAAAAGGTTGGAAGAGCTTGAGAGCAGAAATCCGAGTTACTCAGGAGATTTAAATACCGCCGAATCAAATGCGATCTGATGAGGATATGGGTCGGAATTGATGATACTGATTCGAGAAACGGAATGTGCACAACTTACATATGCAAGCTCGCAATGGAGAGCTTAGAAAAAAACGGATGCAGAATTATAGGGTTACCGAGACTTATAAGGCTCAATCCAAATATTCCATTCAAAACGAGAGGAAACGGGGCGTTATCTTTCCTGATCGAAACAGAAGATCTGGGGATGGTTGTTGATGTAGTTAACGATATAATCCTTGAATATGCTGAACTTAACGAGGAACTCACCGATCCGGGTGTCGTTTTTGTAAATGCAGAGAATTACGAGCTGTTGAATATCCTCTACAAATTCTCTCAGAGAGCAATAAAGGATGTAGTAAGCTTGGATGAAGCTCTCTTCATAATCGGGAAATATTTAATTCCTCATCTCAAATACAAGAGGGGCAGAGGGCTGATAGGGGCTTTAGCATCGGTTGGTGCCGAATGCGAGGATTACACATTAGAGCTATTAGCATACAGAAAGCCTGAGAACATCGGAAAGAAGAGGGTGATAGAGAGGGAAAGCTTCTTTTACGCTGATCTCTTAACATATCCGAAAACATGGGATACCGTTGATTGGGGAAATGATAGCGTTGTCTGCGTTCCGAATTCTCCTGATCCGGTTCTATTTGGAATAAGGGGGGATGATGTAAAAGCGATATTTGATGCATTCGAGGTTGTAAAGTGTGAAGAAATAGATCGTTATCAACTGTTCATAACGAATCAGGGGACTGATATGCATCTGATAGCGGAAGATGAGATATATCAGTTATTCGAAGGAAGATCTTACATCCTCAGCGGAGAAGTTTCGGAAGAGCCATACGAAATCGAAGGAGGGCATGTTTTTTTCACAATAGACACAGCTTTCGGAGATGTTAAGTGTGCCGCTTTCGAACCGACAAAGCAGTTCAGGAGAGTTGTAAGGGAGCTGAAAAAGGGAGACAAAGTTGTTGTTTACGGCTCTTACAAAAATGAGACGATAAACCTCGAAAAGATTAGAATTATCGAGCTAAAAAAGATCTATAGAGTGG
>CAZVXC010000007.1:1820-5532 GCA_964631435.1 uncultured archaeon
ATCATGTCCTATATGCGGGAAGAAAATGGAGAGCATTGGAAAAGATAAGGGTTTCAGGTGCAAGAAATGCAAGACGAAAGCTGAGAAAAAGGTATTGATAGAAGTTAAAAGGGATATTGAGCTTGGATACTACGAAGTTCCGCCGTGTGCGAGAAGGCATTTATCCAAGCCGCTCGTAAGAATGAGAAAGGATAATTTGCACATTTTCAGATAGCATGAAAGGCGGAAAGAAAAGGAAGGGTATCAGTTTTGAGAGGGAGCTAATTCATGCGTTATGGAATGAAGGCTTCGCAGCCGTAAGGTGTGCCGGAAGCGGCTCTATGAGTTATCCATCCCCAGATGTGATTGCGAGCAACGGAAAGATCACCTTAGCCATAGAAGCGAAGGTTAGAGAAAAGCTACCACTCTACATTCCGGCTGAAAAGCTTAGAGAACTCGTAATGTTCTCAAATCTCTTCGGTGCGAAGCCGATAATAGCCCTTAAAGTAAAAGGGGAGAAGTGGAGATTTTTCACGGTAGATTTGCTTAAAGAAACGGAGAAAGGATATAAAATCGATGGAAATAACTTTCATCTCGGAAAGGAGCTTGGCGAGATTCTTGGAAAGTTCTACCAGAAAAGGCTCGGAAAATATTAAAATCCGTAACTAAAGCTTACCTCATGGAAATTCCAAAATCACATCCTCGCTATCTCTCGCTAATGACAAGGGAGAAGCTTGTAGAGGGATTCAGAAAGGGGCTTGCAGTGCCTGAAGGCTTAATCGCACATGGTAGAGGAGAATGTTTCGATTACATTCTTGGAGAGAAAAGTTATGACTTTGCTCTCGAGGCTGAAGAAGTTGCCGTTGCAATGTTAATCCTCGCAAATCATCCCGTTATTTCAGTTAATGGAAATGTCGCAAGCTTGGTTGCGGAGGAGATTGCCAAGCTTTCGAAAATGCTGAACGTTCCGCTTGAGGTAAATATATTTCACAGAAGCGAGGAGAGAGTCAGGAAGATAGCTGAAGAGCTTAGGAAATTCGATGTTACTGTTTACAGCGAAGGAGATGCCGAACTTGAAGGAATAGAGCATGCGAGAAGGATAGTCGATAAGAGGGGAATTTTTAAGGCTGATGTTGTCTTAGTCCCCTTGGAAGATGGAGATAGGTGCGAAATTTTAAGGAAGCACGGAAAGAAGGTTATTGCAATCGATATAAATCCCCTTTCGAGGACATCGAGGATGGCTGATGTTAGCATAGTGGATAATATAATGAGAGCCATTCCGAATATGATCGAATTTGCTGAGAAGCTTAAAGATAGGGATAGGGAGGAGCTTAGAAGGATAGTTGGCAATTACGATAACAAAAAAATTTTAAGAAAAGCTATACTTGCGATAAGGGATAATCTAACAAAGATCGCCGGTGAGCTTGATGTGGGATGAGTTCATAGAGAAGGTCAAGCCGATTGTTGAAAAAGTGAAGAAAGAAGGAGATAAGGCTCTTATAGAGCTTACGGAAAAATTCGATGGAGTTAAGATAGATAACGTAACAGTTAGCGATGATGAGATAGATGGGGCTTACGATAAGGTGGATGATGAGATAATCGATGCCCTTGAGATTGCTAAGGAAAACATAGAGAGGTTTCATTACGTTACGATGCCTGAAAACGATATCAGAATAGACTTCGGTGATGCGATAATGGGAAAAAAGCATGTCCCGATCGAAACAGCAGGCTTATACATTCCCGGAGGAAGAGCAAGCTACCCTTCAACAGTTCTTATGGCTGGAATTCCGGCTAAGCTTGCAGGAGTTGAGACAGTTGTTTCATGCACTCCGCCGAACAAAGAGGGAAAGATAAATCCGATAACGCTTGTGGCTATGGATATTGTTGGAATTGATGAGATTTATCGAATCGGTGGTGCTCAAGCCATTGCGGCGATGGCATACGGAACGGAGAGCGTTAAGAAAGTTGATAAGATCGTAGGCCCGGGAAATGTTTACGTTACGGCGGCGAAGCTTTTAGTGCAAAAAGACGTCGCAATCGATATGCCTGCTGGCCCATCAGAAGTTCTGATTATCGCAGATGATAAGGCAAATGCAAAGATAGTTGCTCTGGAATGCATAGCTCAGCTTGAGCACGATCCGATGGCTAAGGCTTACGTTGTTACGACATCGAAAAAGCTTGCGAATGATGTTGAAGAGTTTGTTAAGAAAAGCATAGAAGGAAATTTTAAGGCATACATCGTGGAAAGTTTGAGCGAAGCTGTAGAAATCTCGAATAAAATAGCTCCCGAACATCTCGTAATTCTAACGGAGAATTCTTGGCAGGTATTCGAAAAGATTAAGCATGCCGGTAGCGTTTTCATTGGCGAATATTCTGCTGTCCCGGCAGGCGATTATGCAAGCGGAACGAATCACATTCTGCCCACATCAGGCTTTGCTCGCATGTATTCGGGTGTTAGTGTTGAAACTTTTATGAAAAGCATAACCTATCAGCAATTAAGCAAAGATGCTCTTGAAAGGTTAGCTTATGCGATTGTTAAGCTTGCAAAGGCTGAAGGCTTAATTTGGCATGCAAAATGTGTGGAGGAGAGATTGAAATGAGAAAGTTCACGGCGGATATTTGTGAAGAGGATTTCGGGAAGGAGATAGAGCTTTTCGGATGGGTTCACGAAGTCAGAGACCTTGGGGGGCTTGTCTTCGTTATTCTGAGAGATAGAGAGGGATTCGCACAGATAACTCTGCCCAAGAAAGTTGTGGATAGAGAGTTATTCAAGAAAGCAAAGAAGGTAAGAAGGGAGAGCGTAATAAGGGTTAAGGGATTGGTTAAGGCTGAAGAGAAGGCACCGAACGGATTTGAAATCATACCAAGCGAATTTGAAGTCTTAAACGAAGCTGATGCACCTCTTCCCTTAGAGGTTACTGAAAAGGTTCCGGCTGAACTCGATACGAGGCTCGATAATAGATTTATGGATTTAAGAAAGCACAGAATTCAGGCTATATTCAGAATAAGGCATGTCGCACTTCAAACTGTAAGAGAATTCTTTGATGAAGAGGGATTTATAGAGGTTCAGACACCGAAAATAGTCTCAACAGCAACGGAAGGCGGCACTGAGCTTTTCCCGATAAGCTACTTCGAGAGAGAGGCTTTTTTAAATCAGAGTCCTCAGCTATACAAGCAAGTCCTCATGGCAGCCGGATTCGAGAGGGTTCTTGAGATAGGCCCGATATTCAGGGCTGAGGAACACAACACCATCAGGCATCTGAATGAGGCGACGAGCATTGATATCGAAGTCAGCTTTACAGATCACGAGGGAGTTATGCATTACCTCGAAAGGCTAATTCAAAGGATACACGAGAATGTAAAGGAGAGATGCCAGAGGTATCTGAGATGGCTGAATAGAGATATTGATACCCCGGAAATACCTTTTGATCGGATAAAATACGATGAGGCATTGGAGATTGCGAATAGCAAAGGCGAAAACATCGCTTGGGGAGAAGATCTTTCAACAACTGCATTGAAGCTTATTGCTGAAGATTTGAACGGCTACTACTTCATAGTTGATTGGCCTACGGAATCGAAGCCTTTCTATGCTATGCCGTATGAAAACTCTCCTGAGATTTCGAAATCATTCGATCTCATGAACGGATGGTTAGAGCTTGCAAGCGGTGCTCAGAGAATACACAAATACGATTTGCTCGTTAAGAGAATTAAAGAGCAGGGACTTGAGCCTGAG
>CAZVXC010000007.1:5542-5938 GCA_964631435.1 uncultured archaeon
CCTGAGAGCTTTAAATTCTATTTGCAAGCTTTCAGATACGGTATGCCTCCCCATGCAGGATGGGGCTTGGGACTTGAGAGGTTAATAATGGCTATGCTCGATCTTCCGAATATAAGGGAAGCAACGCTCTTTCCGAGAGACAGGCAGAGACTTATTCCATAAGGATTTTATATTAAAGCGAACAAATACAAAATCTTTAAATAATTAATCAAATTTTAATTTTTGTGAAAATCACAGATGGCAGAGTCGTAGCTATCACGATTCTCGCTATATTCGCAATAGCTCTAATTCTGCCGCTGTTCTCGAACGTTTCGAGTGAAGAGCAACGAATCTGGATAGAAGATGTTGATATGAAGCTAAAAAGCGTTAACGAGAGTCATGCGAATATCGCATTCC
>CAZVXC010000007.1:5948-18966 GCA_964631435.1 uncultured archaeon
TAAGCATTTACAGATCAAATGTTGTTAAAAATGCGACGTTGATAGCGAAGATTTATGACAGCAGAACAAATCTTCTGATTCGGGAGATGAAAATTCAGATTCCTGAGAAAGCTACAGCCGGAATGCGTGAGCTGAATCTATCTATGAGCTTAGAAAAAGATAGGGATTACAGAATAGTTTTCAGAATTCTTAAGGATAATAGATTCGTCGATTACAGAATTCTAAGGCTTACGGGCTTGAACTCTTTGACTCCGAAATATAAGGAGCTGAAGATGGAATTGAAGGACGTTGATTTTGAAGTCGCAAATGTGTCTGATAAGAAAGTTGAGATCAGAATGAGGTTCTATATCGAAGCTATGAGAGATTACGGCGATGTTCTATTTCATGTGAAAGCCGTTCAATACGAATCGAATATCTTAGCTTCTGAGAAGTGGATTGATGTGAATATAAGCAAAGGAAAGACGACTTTGCTTGAAAGCAATTTAACGATTCCGAAGAATTACAACTATTTGATAAAGCTCGAAGCTTGGAGGAACGGATCGCTATTAAAAACATGGTGTAAGGCTTTGAATTTGGCTCCGACAAAAAAGATTCCGGAGAATTTTACGGAGGAGGCTGTGAGATTTGAGGTTAGCGAATTCACGAAGCCAACTAAGGTTTATCAGGCATATACGGAGAAAGCTGTTAAGAAAACTCCGGGGTTTGATTCCGTTTTAGCAATCTTATCTGCGGGAGGTGCAATTTTATGGAAACGAAAGCGAGATTCGAGCTGAGAGAGGTAATAAGAAAAATTTTCATAGTGTTGAGCCTTGCTTTGCTCATCTTATCCATAGCGGGACTTTACATGGCTTTGAACGAGCTTATAAGTATCTGGATAGGATATAAGTATGCCCCGATTTACAGAGCCTTGTTAAACTTAGCAGTGCTGGTCTTAGCTATCTACACATTAACCCAGTTGATTAAGCATGAAGATTGACGGATCGACGAAGAAAGAAATCTTAAGATCGTTAAAGGAGAGAAACAAAACTCTATCAGAGATATCGAGGGAGCTTGGAATATCTAAATCATCAATTCATCGTCATCTCAGAAATCTCAGAGAACTGGGACTCGTTGATAGAATAACGAATGGAAACAAATTCATATACTACAGGCTGACTGAAAAGGGAAAAGAAGCTTTAGACCTGATCGCATCGCTTATCGCAGCGATTATAAGTGCATTAACATCCTATTTTGCCATAAAAGATACAGGAATGCTATTTGCTGAGACGAAAAAATTGGCTTACGCTGATCACATACCGAATCCTTTCGTTCCAAGTTATCATGCGTATTCAACAGATATCAGAGTTGCAGCGGCACTATCTTTCATATTCGTTTTTATAATCGTCTTTTTCCTTATCAAACTCATAAGAGAGGTTTGATCATTTTACATCGATCGTCTCCTTTTTAAAATACATTTCCACGATTTTTGAAAGGCTTTCGTGGAGATGTTTGTGGACTGCACTCTTAGAAATGTTCATTGCATTGGCAATATCCCTTAGATTAGCTTTTCTCCTTTTCTCAAAATATCCCATCTCATACGCTGTCTTTAGAATAGAAAACTGCTTGCTCGTTAGCTTTTTATCGTTGCTATCTATATTCTTAACCTCAACAACCTTCCAGTTCCCGAATTTCTTCAATCTTCTATAAGCATTCTTAAGCAAATCGATATCAGGGGCATAGACTGTGTATGTCTTATACCCACTCTCAACAAGTATAGGAGGTTTAACAAAACAGTATGATTCCTCAAAGGCTTTTATGCCCGTTGTGTCTCTGATAATTGCAAGAAAATCCAAGCTTGTTTTTGTTTTCTCAAGAATCTGAAAGAATTTCGTGCTTTCATGATTTATTATGACTTCGAAGCATTTTTTCAGATCGTTTTCGATTCTCGGAATTCTTCCGAGAAATAATGCCTCATCATCGCTCAGCAATATGTATCCGAGAAGTTCTATTGTAACTTCGTCATCTTCAGTTGCCTTTGCGAGGGAACATGTGGGCTGTCTGACACGAATCTTTGCGAGATACATGATGGAAATATCCTTCGCTCATATTTAATCTTAAGGGTGGAAATGTCCGTAATCGGATTATAAATTTGTTTACCGCATAGTATATCTATAATTAAAAAAAATATAAATTGTGAATGCCTATGAAAGAGGTAATTGGGAAAATGGTTGAGGAAGCTATGTCAGCCCAATGGGCTGACGTGAACGTAATTAAGGAGAAGAGAGGAAAGGAGTTCGTAATAGATGATGTGAAAGCATACGTAGATGTTGTAAATAAAATGAAGGCAGTCGGTGAGCAGAGCAAGGCTGTTATTAAATTGCATGTAGATTCTGTAAACGCCCATTACGAGATTTTAAGAAGTCTGACAAAGACTGTCAGACCTGAAGACGATCCGTTTGTAGAGCATTACCAGACACCTGCGATATTAGAAATCCTGTATGAGGAGGATGAAAGCTTTAGAAAGAGTGTTGAGAAATTTATAGATGCAATTGGGAAAGCTGAGGCTTTGATAGGTAAAGAGGTCGTTAGAAGATACGCTGGCTTCTACGGGCCGACGTGCGTTGTTGATTTCGCCTTAATTCCGGGAAGCACGAGTAACGTTGTTAATAGGATTTTGAAAGAGGTTGATATTCCGACAGATCACAAGCAGGCTATTCTGTCTGCGAAATCGTGGGGCATGAACACTTCATACGGCATAGGAGAGGTTTTCGCAAACGAAATAGAGAAGGGATCAACTCTGAGTGATGCGTTAAAGAAGGAGATAGAGATGATAAAATTCGTATATGACCAGCCTATCGAGGCTCAGGCAAAGCTTATGGATGATTTCGGGCATGAAAGCTTCGATGTCAGAAAATACATGAGCGAATACAAGAATAGGATGAAAAATGCTGTAAAGGAGGCTATGGATGATAACGTTCATTACGGAAACATCGTAACTGTGCCAGCATACTGCGTAGGAGATGTTGCACATCACATCGCTCAATCGACATACAACATGTGCAAGGATGACGTCGTCATGGCTGTTATCGAAGCTGCAAGCCAAGTTATGGATAAAAGCTTGAGAGAGAACTTAGAGAACTTCACAAATGAATATCAACCGCTAAGCTTAGCAACAGGCTCATCTGCGGTTGCAGTTGAATACATCTTAGAGCTTGACGGCTTTACAGCACCTATGATAGTCGATCTGCTGACGAAGAGATTCCATAACTACGTTCAGCTCTATCCAACGAGAGGCGCAGCAGCTGAGCTTCACAACAACGATTTCATGGACATGATTTACAGAGGTTGGAAGTATCTCGACAATGCGAGGAGGATGAAGAACGGGCGTGAGGAAAAGCTCGTGCCGAAGATAGGCAAGTTCAGCGTTAATCTCGATCCGATCCATGAGAACGAAGTCCTTATGAATCCTCAGCGCTACACGTATCCCGCATGTGCTATAAGCGTTCGATTTTCAGCTCTCATGAGACTCGCCGATTATCCTTGCCTCCTTACGAGTGAGCCTGTAACGGCAACTATGATGACGAATATAATCGCTCTGCACAAAGAGAAACCGGGATCACCGGCAAGGGTTTGTAAGGACTGTGCAACTGCAGCTCTCATAACAGTCAGACACGACTACTGCCAGTGGATAGAGGCTGTTTAATTTTCAATTTTTTGGGTGAGCTTTTATGAAATGCTACATATGCAAAGAACAGGGGAAGGATACAGATGCTGTCGCTATATGCATCGTGTGCGGAATGGGAGTTTGCATGGAGCATTCTGTGAGAGAGGAGGTTGAACTCTGGAAAGGAGATTACCCTTTTCCTGCAAGAAAATTGAAAAAGCCTATTCCGAGAATTCTATGCGTTATATGTCATGAAGCGTATAAAGAGGGCTGATTATGAGCTTAACCAAGAAATTCATCGCCGAATTCGTCGGAACGGGTTTGCTCGTTTTCTTCGGTGCAGGTTCGGCAGCGATAACGTTGATGATAGCCAAAGGACAATCGACACCGAACCCGTTCAACATAGGAATAGGTGCCTTAGGCGGTCTTGGCGATTGGTTCGCGATAGGCATGGCTTTCGCAATAGTTATCACAGCCGTAATCTACTCTCTCGGAAGGGTGAGCGGAGCACACATAAATCCAGCCGTTACGATAGCTCTCTGGGCTACTAAAAGATTCCCGACATTTGAGGTTATCCCATACATAGTAGCGCAACTCTTAGGTGCGACGTTCGGAAGCTTACTTTTCTTAGCATGCGTCGGCAGCAATGCAGCTTTAATCGGCGGCTTAGGCGCAACAGCTCCATTTCCGGGTGTGAGCTACGGACAAGCCATTTTAACCGAAACAGTCGGGACATTCGTTTTAATGCTCGTGATAATGGGGATTGCCGTCGATGAGAGGGCGCCGAGAGAGTTTGCTGGGTTGATAATCGGCTTAACTGTCGGTGGGATAATCACGACGATAGGGAATGTAACTGGTTCATCTCTAAATCCTGCGAGAACTTTCGGGCCATACATCGGTGATAGCCTATTCGGAATAAATCTCTGGAAATTCTACCCGATATATGTGATAGGGCCCATTGTAGGGGCGTTAATCGCTGCATTTCTTTACGATTACCTCTCTTCCGAATAATTTTGACAAAATTTTTTAATCCTCTTAACCAATAACGCTCATGAAAAAGCAAGTGATAATCTTACTCCTGATTCTATCCCTGCTGATACCTCAAGCATCTTCGCAATTCGAGAATTACAGCGAGAGAAAAATTAAGGCTGTTGCTGTTGTTAGCGGAGAAAACAGAGGTGTTACGATCAATATAACCGTCATCGTTACCCCCGGCAACGGAAAGGTATTTGTTTCTGTGACGCCGTTTACGGAAATAGATATGCAAGGCTCTGCACAGCTTGCCGCTCTAACAGCTTGCGATCTTACTGGCAGCAATTTCCTCAAACACGATTTCTTCTACATAATAGAAGCGAACGCACCAATCGTCGGCGGCCCATCTGCTGGTGCTGTGATGACAGTCGCAACGATAGCTGCTTTGAAAAATCTCAGCTTAAGGAAAGACGTTTTCATGACCGGAATGATATACCCCGATGGTAGCATAGGGCCAGTCGGAGGGATTCCTTACAAGCTTGAAGCGGCAGCACGGAGTCATGCTAAAATATTCTTAATACCGAAAGGGCAGAGGATAGTTTATGTTCAAGAAACAAAGAAAATACAAAAAGGTCCGTTTATCCTTGTAACAACTCAGACGAAGAAGGTTGATGTTGTAGATTACGGAAAGAAGCTCGGAGTTAAGGTTATCGAAGTTGAGAACATCAACGATGCTCTGAAATATTATGCGGGAGTAGAGTTGAAGAGAGAAGAGGTAAATGTTACCGTGCAGAAATACTCGAATCTGCTCAGAATTCTGGCAGATAACATGAGGAGGGATGCTCAAGAGCTATACAAGAATTTTGAGAAAGTAGCAGATAAAGAGGCAATAAAAGAGGTTCAGGAGAAGTTTAAGATTGCTGAAGATGACTATTCAAAAGGCTACTATTATTCCGCAACGAGCATGTTTTTTACGGCTGAGATAATTATGAGAGATGAGATATATCTAAAGACGATAAAGAACGATGAGGCTTTCAGCTCAGAAGCAAAATCGATTGAAAATGAGATCAATCTGTTAAAAGCGGCGATCAAAAACTATAAATTGGGGTTGATTTCCTTCCAGATAGTGGGAGCTGCACAGGAGAGATTGGCGAAAGCTCAGAATTATCTGGAAAAAGCTAGAATGTCAGAAGCTTTAAGCGAGAATGCGATATACTACCTTGCTTTAGCGAAAGAGAGAGTTGAGAGTGCGAAATTATGGTTATCACTGCTGAAAGAGATAAAGAAAGATTACATTATGAAAGAAGTAAATCTGAGAAAGAGGAGCGATTTCTATCTGAGTATGGCTGAGTCCCTCTTCGTATATGCGAATTCAATAAACGGATACAAATCTCTATTAGATTCGGCAGAAGAGAGTCTTGCTCTTGCGAAAGACTTATACAACAACGGATACTATGCCGGGTCAATACTCTCATCCCTAGACAGCATGGTTAAGTCTGCTGTTTCGATCGAACTTATAGGTGTTGAAAGCAAAGAGGAATTGAACAGTAAGATCGCTTACGCAAGGAATTCGGCTAAGAACTCCATTGGATTGGCTGAGAAAGTTTCGATGCCGATACTAGCTTACGCATACTTCGAATTCGCTGAGACTTCGGAGGGAGTTTACAAGTTGATATACTACAAGCTCTCCGAAAGGATTGCGAAGACAATAATAGCTCTCGCAGGTAAAGAGAAAGTTGAGGCTGTGAATGTCAGCTACAATGTTCCTGAGATAAAAACGCATGAGGCTCAGAGCATAGTCGAGAGCTATGTTAAGAAAGTCCCCGGATTCTCTGCAGTTATGGCAATCATAGCGTTAGCATGCACGCTATTACTGATGAGGCGAAGGTAGCTGAGAAATTCACACCCGCATTTCCGATATAACCCTTTTTTTCTAATGTCGCACCCAAAATGCTGTCAATATGAACGCCTAAGAAACCGGCTATTAATGCAATAGCAAACCCCCAGAAGTTGAGTATGCCTGAGATTAGAGCATAGAAAGAGATTATAAAGGATCCGAGAAATCCAGATAACTCCCCGATTAGAGATACTCCTCCGCTCTCCCCTGGAGTTACGGGTTTGAAGTTCGTTATTAGGTAAACCTTACTAGATGTTTTTCCTATTTCGCTCGCCAAAGTATCGCCCAATGCTGTTGCTAAGCTTGCTATGAACGCAACCTTAAAGGCATCGATATGAAAGTATCCGTAGTTAAGGGAGAAAAAAAGCGCCGGAAGGCTGTTGGCAAAAACATTCGTGTATCCTCTTGCCCCTCCTGCGGGTTCGGCTATGCTCAGCTTTTCTTTCTCCCTATATTTATATTTCGTAGCAATCGAGCCTATGCCATAGAACAGCAAGAGTGCAACGAAGAATCTTAGATCTGTGGAGATTATGATGAGCATGCCTACTATAGTTGCCGCCATCAAACCTGTCTCATCCGCCACACCGCTCTTCATCGCTATGAAACTTATTACAAATGCGAAAGAGAAGCCGATTAGCAAATCGATGATTGTGAAAGATATTCTGTATATGTCGAACGCTATCAAAATCGATGTATTCAAAAGTAAGAGAAGGATAGAATTGCTCGAATTCTTGTTAGCATAAACTATGAGAGTCGAGCTTAACGCTACAGTTACCGCTATCAACAATTTCATCGAAATCGTCCATTCGGAATCAAAATAAATTAGGAAGAGGAATGCCATAAAAAAATAGATGAGCAGATTCAGGATGTAATGCATTCTTTTTCTAAAGGATGCTACGAAAATTGATGGAATAGCAGCATAATCGGGGATAAATTTCAGATTGGACAGGAATATTAGAATTGTTGCAAAGATCAATCCTACGAATGATTCTTCGTTCTCATTGAGATTTCTGAGCTTAATTCTTTTAGCCTGAAATCCTCTCAAAATTAGCATAGCTATTAATAGGGCTATTATCTCCTGAAAATTCAGTTTTAGGTAGAGTATGGATATCAATGCTAAGGCTAAATCCATCGCAACAAGTTTAAAATATGGGTAATATAAATCTAACCGATGGAGGAATTTTTAAGGAGACTTTACAACAGAAAACTCGAAAGAGAGATTAAGGGGCAAAAAATCCCGAAGCATATTATGATCATAGTCAGAGATGAGATATTTTTCAAAAACACCGAAACTTTCGTAACTTTTGCCGAATGGTGCAAAAGATTTTCAATAGATGAGATAACAATAGCGATCAATTCCTCCAAAAGCGAATCTGACAGGTTATTTGAGATAGCGAAGATGTTTAATGAAAAAATCAATGCTAATGTTAATGTGATATGCGAAAATCTCGAATTTAAGCTTAATGGCGACTCTTTAACTCTGAATCTAAATTTCGGACTAAGAGGGAGAAGAGAGATAGTTAATGCTGCAAAGAAGATTGCTGAGCTTGTAATTAATAATGAGATCGATCCGGATGATGTTAATGAAAAAACGATAGAAAGATTCCTAAAGATAAAATCAGAGCCGGATATTATAATAAGAGCCGGAGATGAGACGCAGGACTTCTTGATATGGCAGAGTATTTATAGCGAACATGTATTTTTCGATACGGACTGGAAAAATTTAAGATACACAGATTTTCTTAGGATATTGAGAGATTACCAAAGGAGGGAGAGGAGATATGGGAGATAATCTAAGACTCGTTAGGATACTTGCTGATTACCAATTTGGGAGAAATGCTGGCAAAGCCCTTTTCAGCGATCGCTGCGAATTCATAATTTCTCCGAAGACTGGGAAGATAAGGCAGATAACAGAAGGAGGCGTCAGAATTGCGACAATAAAAGCTGATACGGGATTGCTAACGATCAGCATCGAAGGAGCAAAGAGGTTGAAAGAAAGCTTTGAATTCCCGAAGCTGAGAGTCGTTGTTATTAAAAGCGTGGCTGATCTAATAGCTAAGGGTAAGAATGTGTTTGCAAAGCATGTTATCAACGTTGATGAAAATATCAGGGCTAACGATGAGGTTATAGTTGTGGATGAAGACGATAATCTGCTCGCAACGGGAAAGGCTATGCTCTCTGCTCATGAGATGCTAGAATTTAACAGAGGTGTAGCAGTCAAAGTCAGGCAAGGGGTGATAAAATGAAGAAATACAGGCTGAGCAGAGATAAGAAGACTCTGATAGTCTCGAAGGATTCGATCGTAGATAAGCATTTAAGATTCGATGGAAAAATCCTTGCCGGAATAATGGCAACATTCTGGGGAAACATAGAGGCTGAAGAAGTTAATTTAGCTGGCAGAAACTTCGTAGGCGGTGATATAATTTGTGAGAGAGCTATAATAGGCCCGAGGTCTGAGTTCAACAGAGTGATCGCTGAAGGTGATGTGATCATATTTCCGAAATGCAAAGGAGGCTATGTGGAAGCGAACACCGTTGTAATAAGGGAAGGCTGCGTAATAGACAAAATAAAGGCTAACAAAATTGTGATAGACGGATTCGCAAAAATTAAAGAACTCGATGGTGGTAAAATTATTGCCTCGAAGGAGCTATAAATTTCTCCTCAAACCTCTTAAGTTCCTCTAATCTTCCGACTACAAGAATGCTGTCTCCCTCTTCTATCGTCGCATTTTCGAAAATCGCTTCACCTTTCTTAACAGCCAATACTATCACTTCATCTATCTCATCGCTCCTCTTTCCGATTATATTCGAATCCTTCCCGATTGTGTATGTTCTGAAATGGATGTTTTCGTAGAACATCCTCTTCTCTGCCTCCTCTCTGAAGATTGTTAGAATTATCATCTGAGATGAAATCGTAGGCAGGTCTATGACGTAATCTGCGCCAGCCAAAGCCATCTTCTCTCTATATTTCGGATTGTTGCATCTCGCAAGAACGAGCAAATTTTCCTTCTTCTTTTTCAGCATCATTATGCAAAGCAATGCATCGACATCATTCGGCAACGCTACAATAGCTGATGCGTATTCATCCAAATTTATCTCTTCCCATAGTTCCTCGTTCAAAGCATTCCTTTTTATGAAATCCACTCCCTCCGCTATTACATCCTTCACATCTATCGCTGTAACGGAGATATCCTTAGATAGCAGAACCTTAGTTACAGCCTTTCCAACATCACCGAAACCTATAACAAGGACTTTCACCTATTTACCTCCTCGTAAAACTTTATTAAATTGAGCCTCTCACCAAACACTAATAAAACGTGTCCCGATTTTATTTTGAAACTCCTTTCCGGATTAAAATTCATCTTTCCGAACTCGCAGATTGCGATTATTCTGACATCAAAATTTTCTTCGATCTCACCTTTCGTCAATCCGATTATCTTCGAGCCTTTCGGAGTTATGATCTGAGTAACACCATGCTCAGGAAGCAATTCTCTGATATCAAGTATGCCCTTGTGTTTCTCTATGATTACCTTAGCCAGATACGAGCCTACAACAGACTTAGGAGTTATAACCCTTTTTGCTCCGGCGTAATGCAGGTATTTGCTGTAAAATGGGTCGCTGAGGACTGCATATTTATGCTGCTCTATATCCCTTAAAGTTAAAAGGGCGTCCAAGCTTTTCTCAACGTCATCCCACATTATTATTACAGCTAAGCAACTATTTATCTTCGCCCTCTCAATAACGTTTTCGCTCAGATCAGAATATATAACGTTGTATCCGTCTTCCAAAGCTTTGACAACGGCATCTCTATCATTTTCGACAATCACGTATCTCATCCGCAAATTTTCGAGCTGATCACATAGGAACGGTGTTAGATTCGTATATCCGAAGATAACGATGTGCCTTTCCATGTCAATTTCATCGGGAAGACTCAGAAGGAATCTCTTTTCGACCCAAGGGATAATCAGATAGGGAAAAGCGATCCCGAATATGAACCCTATTCCGAAGAGCTGGACGAAAATTGAGAATATCCTGCCCAAATCCGATTTAAAGACGATATCGCCGTAACCGACTGTTGTAACTGTCGATATAACCCAATATAAGCCATCCACGATCGATATCTTTTCGCCTTCGATACCCTTGATATAGACCGCGATGATTGAGAGGGCGAAAAGAGATGTTATAAATAAAAAGATTATTATTAAAAATCTTATATTTTTCATTCAGGCTTTTCCAATAGTTTGGATTTCTTGAGTATAGCACCTTCTTTCGAATGCGGTGTTCTATACACTGTATCATTTCCTTTCTCGATCTCTCTCGCTTCATCTGCAAGCTTAGCTGCGACTCTCATCATCTCATGAGCTGATGCTACGAGAGGTATGTATTTGTTCGGGTCTTTCTCGATGAAGCAACCCTTGACATCGATATCCGCAACTTTCTCAGCAATGTAGTATGCCGCCATAGCTTTGGCTTTAGCATAGGGATTGCTGAAGTTTCCAGCATTTACAGCTCTCTCAGCAGTAACAACGAGTTTCGGCAACTCAGGTGTTTCTCCCCTCTTTATAGCTTCGATTACATTATCTATCGCTTCTTGGACGAGTCTGAACGCACCTGTTGCCGCAAGAACCTTGACGACATCCGAATTGAACAGAGCCATTTCGGTCGGATCGAGGAACTCTCTCCTTGCACCTATCATCGAGTCTGCGTTTACAAGGATGTATCCGAAGCCCTTCTGCTCGAATTCATCTTTCGCTTTCTTTGCGGGAGCATCGCTAATTACAATAACAGGTTTTCTTTCAAAAGACTCTCTCGCCGCTTTTGGACCGGGTAATGCGGCGTTCGGTGATACGACTATCACAACATCTGGATCGAACTCCTTAAGCTTTTCCGCAACAACAGCCTCCTCAGGCTGCATTTTTGCTCCACTTGTAACAACTCTAACCTCTATATCTCCCCTATCAGCTCTTTCATCAAGCAGATATTCCACGAGTAGAGCCGTTCCTATTGCACCCATTTTCAAAACTCCAACCTTTACCATTCTATCACCATAAAAAATTTAGATAACGTGGATATAATATTTTCTCTTTTTTCAAACGACTCCGAAAATCTTCTTAATAATGCCCGGTCTTTTCGTTAGCCTTAGCATTTTCGGAATCAACTTCAAAGCCGTAGATGGCTTATCCATATCTACGTTCGCAAAATCTATGTTCTTGGCCAGATTTATTAAGAATTCGTAATCTTCATCGCTGAGCATACCATAAAGCTTCCTAATCCTTTCTCCAACGGCGAACTCCTTCTTGAACTCTCTAACGTATTCTTCTCTGAACCTCACCAAATCTGGGAAATTTTTTCCGAGTATTTCTGCAGCTCTAAGCAGATAATATATCCCTCCTCCCGTATATGGTTTGACCATGCCTGCGGCATCACCTATGAGCAAAGCATTTCCCTTGACGAAGTTTATCAGGCTGAGAGGAATTGCACCCATGTTTATTTCAAATATCGATCTTCCGACTCTTTCAGAGACTGACGGATGCTTTTTCAGAAGATTATTCAGGTAATAGCTTGGATTATCCTTTGAAACAACACCGATCCTTGCTGTGGAATCATCTATCGGGATTGAGTATGCGAAGAAGCCGTTTGAGTATTTGCATCCGAAATAAAGCTCGACCATCCTGTCATCGATCGCTTCAAAATCCATAAGGAACTGAAGCCCGACATAGATTTCGGGTCTTTCAAAGCCGAATGAATTCGCCACTCTACTCTCAGCACCATCAGCTCCGACAATGTAATCAAATTCCAAGAATTTCTCCTTTCCGGATGCTATAATCTTTGCCTTACCATCTCCCGCTTTAACGAATTTCGATCTCATCATCACCTCCGCATTCTCAGATGCTTTTTTCAGAAGCTGAAGATCCATCTCTTTCCTCTCAACAACGACAGCTTTTGACTTCCCTGCCATTTCAGCGTATTTGCCAGAGGGAGAGAAAATTAGAGCACCGCGTATATCATTCAGCTTCGCATTAATGCCGTATTTCTTTAATTCTTTGTAGCAATTTTCGCTTATCAAACCACCGCATTTAACCGGGAAGCCAATATGGCTCTTGCTTTCAATTATCGTAACTTCAGCCTTATCGCTAAGATTTATCGCAGCAACGCTACCCGCAGGTCCCGCACCGATGATCAGAACTTTCGTCATCGTTAAAATGTTTAAAGAGGGAAATATACATATTGCTATGAGACCCGAAATTGAACCCAAAACATACAAAAGCGTAGATGCGAGGATAAGCAGGCTTTTCCCGATAAGACACGCTTTAATATTCAAATGGGAATTCGATAAAGCGAAAGATTGGGAAGATGTGAAGAGATTTGTGGGAAAATACTATTACTGGATTGAAGCGCCGTTTTCACAACACCAGCTAAGCCAATATAGGGATTCTAAGGAAAAACGGGGAGATGATTCTGATAAACATGCTCAGAAATCGAAGGAATGGGGGAGAAGTATCTGGA
>CAZVXC010000007.1:18976-22516 GCA_964631435.1 uncultured archaeon
AATACGGGACTTAAAATGAGGAGGTTGAGATGATAGCATTAACGTAAAATGGAAATTGTTAAATGTTATTAAAATATAATATCTCTCATGATCTTGGAGCCTTCAGAATATATCGAGAGACTTAGAAACTACAAAAGGGATATCTACGTTTTTGGAAAAAAGATTGAAAACTTCATCGAACACCCGAATATCAGGCCAACTGTGAATGCTATCGCATTCACATACGAGTTAGCTAAGAAAAATGACAGATATGCACCATTTTCAGATTTCGTTGAAGAGAGAGTTAACATATTAAATCACGTGAACAAAACACCAGACAACTTGATTGCGAGATACGAATATCAGAGAGAGCTTAGCCTTAGAACAGCAACTTGCAACTACCGTTGCACGGGATGCGATGCTATAAACTCTCTTTATCCCGCAACAAAAGCCTTAGATGAGCGTCTTGGGACAGATTACCACAGAAGATTTATTAAGATTTTAAAAGAGATTCAGAAAAAGGATTATGCGTGCACAGGTGCTTTGACAGATGTTAAAGGTGATAGAAGTAAGAGACCCAAGGATCAAAGAGAGATGTTTTTGCATGTTGTTGAAAAGAGGGAGGATGGAATAATAGTCAGCGGTGCTAAAATTTGTCAAAGCGGTGCTTTCGCTGCAGATGTGAACTTCATTTTACCTACACAAACCTTTAAAAAAGGAGAAGAGGAATTTGCGATCGCATTTGCTGTGATGCCGGAAGATGAAGGGGTAAAGTATATTTTACAAAACACTGGCGTTCAAGCTAAACAGAGAGAAGGTGGAGAATACGAGCATGGGAATCCGAAATTCGGAGATAGAACAACATGCATGATAATATTTGATAACGTCTTCATACCATGGGAGAGGGTGTTTATATACGAGGACGTAAATGCTGCGAGGGATGCTTTAATGTATTTCGCCTCTTCACACAGATGTGCAGGAGCGGCATGTAAAGCAGGCTTTATAGACTCTATGGCCGGTGCTGCAAGCCTTATGCTGAAAGCTAACGGACTCGAAGGAGTATCTGTATTACAACAGAAAATTGCCGAAATGGTCGCGATGGCTGAAGCGGTATTCGGTATCGCTATTGGAGCGGCAACGAAGGGTTACGATGCAAATGAAAGCTGGCAGCCGAATCAGTTAATGGCTAATGCTGGGAAGGTTATCGGTGTGGATGGATTTACAAAATCCTTAGTTAATCTCGCCGATATATCCGGTGGAATCATCGGTTCATCCCCATCGGAATTCGATCTAAGAGTTAATGAAGCTTTAAGGAAATACTTAAGAGCGAGTGAAAAGTTTACAGCAGAGCAGAGAATGAGAATCGTTAAGTTTATAGAGTTCTGGGCAACATCGTCTCATTTAGTCGGCGCAATTCACGGAGGAGGTTCGCCAGCGGCTGCCTTAGTAACTCTGAGATTTCTGATGAATATCAAAGAGAAAGAAGATGCTGTAAAGGATTGCATCAATCTTTAAAACCTTTATCTCTAAGCTCGAAACTCTTAATAATCATGGTCGCACTCATAGCATCCTTAATAATTTCGAAATCTCTGATAACAATTTTTTTCGTGTAAAGCGGTGCATCAAGAACGAGGGTCTCGAACTCCCCACCTTCTCCTGCCAGATTTATCTTATACTTTTTGTTTAGCTCGATCAGCTCTTCGATCAGATTATCATCTATTCTCCTTCCGATGAAGCTTTCATCCAAACCCATCGCTGAGACCTTAACTATTATGGCATCAAACTTCTCTTTCACTTCTCTAAGTATCTCCATCTCATCTACATGCCACAGAGGGGCTATTAGCTCTATTCCAAGATTTTCCGCAATTCTCTTAAATCTCTTCCTCTGGTATTCGCTTCTAATCCCTCCTATAACTATGCCATCTATTTTCAGGATCGAAAGCTGTTTTTCAAGTTCATAGACTTCCAATTCCTCTTTTCCGCTAACGAAAACTTTGTATAACGGCTTTTGCATGGATAAAGCGATGGCATCAACCAGATTTACGTTTGCCGTATGGAACATGAACGAATCTACGTTCTCTGAGAAGACAGAGATTAGGCAGGCTATTTCATTTTCCTCAGCCGCTTTATGTAAAGCGAGCAACGAATCCTTTCCTCCAGAGATTAAAGCTGCCAATCTCATCAGAAAAATCTGAATCTCTTTCCGATACCTCTTTTTACCGCTTCCTCATAAACCTTCGATGCCGTTGCAATATCCTGAATCGCAAGTCCGGTTGAATCGAACAACGTTATCTCTTCTTCACTCTCCCTTCCAGCCTTCTTTCCGGCGATAATCTCACCTATGGAGGCATATATGTCATCCTTCGTTATCACACCCTGAGACAAAGGAACGTTTATTTCGCCGCTGTGCATAGCTTGCTCGTAATCATCAACAACTATCTTCGCCCTCTTTATGACTGAGCTTTCTATCTCCTGTTTTCCGGGAGCATCGGCACCTATCGCATTTATATGAACTCCCTCGCTTATCCACTCATCTTTCACAACAGGTTTCCTTGAAGGAGTCGTTGTTGTCAGAACATCGCAATCGCAAGCCTCTCTCGCATCTGTAACCTTCGCATCAATATCGAAGCTTTCGACGAACTCCGAAAATGCTTTTGCATTCTTCTCAGCTATATCGTAGCATTTCACTTCTTCGATCTCAAAGACGTTTTTTAAAGCAAGGAACTGTGTTTTTGCCTGTGTCCCGCAACCTATGAATCCGAAAGTTCTGCTTTTTTCCCTTGCAAGATACTTCGCTGCAATTCCTCCTGCCGCTCCAGTTCGCATGTTCGTTATAAAAGTCCCATCCATAACAGCCAACGGAAATCCCGTTTCCGGGTCGTTGTAGATTAACAAAGCCATAACCGTCGGCAAGCCTTTCTCAGCATTGTTCGGATGCGAGTTCACCCATTTTACGCCTGCATGCCCTTCCAAGTATGCTGGCATAGCTCTCAGATCCCCTTTTTCGAATGTGAGATAAATCTTTGACGGCATCTGAGTTAAATTCATTCCATGCAATCTGAAAGCATTTTCTACAGCTTCGAAAACAGCATCCATCGTCAGAATCTTTTCTATATCCTCTTTCGAGAGAAGCAAGGTTTCCATAATTTAAAAATTCGAGTAGAATTTAAATTTGTTTTGTTCTGCGGTTTTGTTAGTTGTGAAGTGCGAAAGTGAACCACTCCTCGCTCGACATTCATTTATGCCATTAATGGAAAGAGGATTGAAATTTGACTCTAAATATCCAGCAGTGAATGCTATATGAATAGCTCACCAGACGGATTAAGAATTTCGATTTTATTTTCATAATCTGCTTCACCGCCTCGAATTACTTTTTATCCTTTACCAATAACAATTTCCTCTTTCCTCTGGCACCAATGATAGGGGTGCCAAAACCTAATATTTTAGTCTGAATTCTTTGTTAAGCTCATTCATAAATTTAATAGTCTGAGGATACTTAACTTGGGCAATTCCTTCTTTATTAACTCGTTCATACAGATTCTAATAAAGCATTTAAAATAG
>CAZVXC010000008.1:0-15791 GCA_964631435.1 uncultured archaeon
TATCTGAAGTTCTAAATGAGAGACGAGAAAGAGATAGACAAATTGCTCGATAGGCTAAGAGTGAAAGAGAGGGATAGCGAAGCGAGGAAGATATATGCGGAGGTATTTGACGAAAGGACACTGAGAACGCTTTATAAGCTATCGAACAAAGGATACATCCAAGCTCTTGGTGGCGTTGTAAGCACAGGGAAGGAGGCGAATGTCTTTTACGCAGACGGAAGAATCGACAGCAAAACAGTCCCGTTAGCAGTTAAGATCTACAGAATCGAGACTACGGAATTCTTTAGAATGGATGAATACCTATTCGGTGATAAGAGATTCGATTTGAGGAGAATCTCTAAGAAAGATTTAATTTTCGTATGGGTTGAGAAGGAATTCAGGAATCTTGAGAGGGCTTTTTCAGCTGGCGTAAACGTTCCTGAGCCTTACGATTATCTGAAGAACGTTCTGCTAATGGAATTCTTGGGTGAAGATGAAAGACCTTATCCAACTCTGTTTGAGCTGAGAAAAGATTTAAACGAAGTGGTAGATATTAAGGAGCTTTTTGAGAAAGTCAAGGAAAATATCAAGAAGCTTTACAGAGATGCTGAACTTGTTCACGCAGATTTGAGCGAGTTCAACATCATTTTGAAAGATGATGAACCCTATCTCATAGATATGGGGCAATCCGTTCTGATAGACCATCCAAACGCAAGCTACTATCTTGAGAGGGATATAAGAAATATTATCCGATTTTTTTCAAGATACGGAATTAAAGAAAAAGTATCTGACCTTTTGAATTTTGTTAGAGGTGATTGAGGTGGAAACGATTGAAATAAAAATCCCTTCGGATAGAATAGGCGTGATCATAGGGAAGGAAGGTGAGGTTAAGAAAAAGCTTGAAGAAGCAACGGGGTGCAAGGTGAATATAGACAGCAAAAGTGGTGTTGTCAGAATAGAGAGAGGGGATGATGCTGTGGGATTTTTGAAAGCTAAGGATTTTGTTACGGCAATCTCAAGAGGTTTCAATCCCGAAATAGCTATGAAAATTTTTGAAGATGATTTCACTGTCTTTGAAAGCATCGATTTAAGTCAATATATCCCTCAAAAATCTATGGAGAGGATTAAGGGAAGAATAATCGGGAAAGGAGGAAAGATGCGAAGGCTGATTGAGGAAACTCTGAATGTTAACGTTTCGATCTACGATAAATTCGTATCCATAATCGGGAATGTTGAGAATGTTAGTGCTGCAAGAGAGGCTATTATGATGCTCATAGAAGGCTCTCAGCACTCGACAGTTCAAAGGTTTATGGAGAGAAAGAAGAGGGAGATCGAATTGCACAGCATGGACTGGTTCACAACGTAAAAAATATTTACAGAGCGAAAAATCTTAGCTTATGCAGCAGCAAACCGATTTTAGAAGGAGAATGGAAGAGATCGATAGAGAGATTCAGAACAGACTGAGCAGGATAAAGAAAAAGGTAGCGATAATGAGCGGGAAGGGTGGTGTTGGAAAATCGACTGTAACAGCGTTGTTGGCGACGCATCTCGCAAAAGAGGGAAACAGTGTTGCGATATTCGACGCAGATTTTCTCGGCCCAAGCATACCGAAGATTTTCGGTGTCGAGGATGCAACACTCGGCTCATCTGAATATGGGCTTATACCGGCTGAAACAAGGAAATTTAAGATAAAAATCGTGTCGATCCAATTCATGCTTCCCCAGAAGGAAGTTCCAGTCATATGGAGGGGGCCGCTAATTTCGGGTGTCTTAAAGGACTTGCTTGCGAAAACCGATTGGGGAATACTCGATTATCTAATATTCGATTTGCCACCCGGAACTGGGGATATTCCGATAACACTGCTACAATCCGTTAGCCTCGATGGAGTTATAATGGTAGCATCTCCAACGGAACTGACATCGCTGATAGTAGAGAAGGCTATAAATATGGCGAAGAAGATGGATGCAAAGGTTTTGGGAATAGTTGAGAACATGAGCTACTTCAAATGCCCCAACTGCGGATACATCTCGCACATATTCGGAGAGAATAAGGCTAAGAGCTTGGCTGAGAAATACGGAATAAATGTTCTCGCTGAAATTCCAGTTGATCCGGAGCTTGCCGAGCTATCTGATATGGGAGAAATAGAGAGCTATGAAAAAGATTATTTCGAGGATGTCAAGTTCTGAGCGACCTCATACAGATCGTTGAAAACATAATCAGGCTCTAAGTTAAATTTCTTCACAAGCTTTTCATAGTTTTCTTTCGTCGTAACACCAGATAGGACTAAGATCGTCTTTATCCCGAAATCCTTTCCGGCTTTGATATCAACATCTATCTGATCTCCTACGATCGCAACTTCCTCCTTGCTCAGATTAAGCTTCTCTAATGCTTGCTGCATTATGATCTTAGATGGCTTCCCAATTATCGCATCTGGCAATCGCCCGGTCATCCAATATAGTGCCCCTATTATTAGCCCTGTTCCCGGAATTGGCCCATCTTCAGCCGGAAATATCTTATCAGGATTCACGGCGATGTATCTTATGCTTTCATCGAGAGCTAATCTCAAAGCTTCGGTGAATATCTTGAAATTTATTCCTCTATTCGACCCGACTACGAGATATTCGGCATCTCTATAATCAGCTATTTCAAGCCCTTCGTTCATCAATTCCTCTCTCAATCCGATTTCACCTGTTGTGTAAACCTTCGCTCCCTTCTTTTCATTAGCTATGTATTTTGCAGTTGCATGCGTTGCAATTACAAGTTCATCGTCTCCCACGTCTAAGCCGAAGCTTTTGAATCTCTCGAGCATTATCTTTCTGCTTCTTGTAGAATTATTTGAGACGAAAACTGTCTTTATCCCCTTCTCTTTTAGCAATCTATAGCCCTCTATCCCTTTTTCTATCTTCTTCTTTCCTCTCGAAATTACGCCATCAATGTCCAGAATCAAACCTTTTATGCCGTTCATCTATTTAAACTGCAACGCTCAATTTAAATAGATTTAGAAAAATCTTGGAAAAGCATTCGCATGCCGCATTTATCAAGATGTGCTTACAAAATTTTAGAAATCCCAATGAATACGTCATAGCTGTCAGATATGAAATTTACGGAAAGTGATAGAAATCATAACAATAATTTTATACGCATCGAAACATTTAAATACTTGCTTTATCTTTATTAAACATGACAAATGAGGTGAGAAGAGATGGCTGAAGAGAGAGAATATGAATGGAAGACAGCATTTGAATCCGTAGGGATGTATAAAGAGTGGTGGGCAAATCCGGCAATCGTAGCATTGATGGGCTTCGCTCTGACAACGATGGCAACAGGTCTGCACACTGCTGGCTACTGGGGTGCCGGTGCGCCGTTAGTTTTAGCAATAGCCTTCGGTGGAACCGCACAGTTCATAGGAGGCGTTATTGACCTAAGAAAAGGCAGCTTATTCGGCGGCTCTGCGTTCATGTCATATGGTGCATTCTGGTGGGCATTCTTCTTCTTAGGGTTCGTCCTACCAAAAGCAGGCATTGAAGTCGGCACGATGGATCTATTCGCATTCCTCGCTATGTGGACATTGTTCACATTCGCTTTCCTCATAGCTTCTCCGAAGGTTGGCAACTATATCTGTGCGCTATTCATACTGTTATTCGTTGCATTCTTACTTCTCGATGGTTTGACTCTTGGAGTTGTTCCAGCAACAGTCGCCGGATGGGAGACATTCTTTACAGGGCTGCTGGCATGGTACATCGCTATGGCAGAGCTTGTCAATTCAATGTATGGCAGGAAAATATTACCGATTTCGTAAATTATTTTCCCCTATTTTTTATTAGTCCTCCACCCGAACGAAACCCTTAAGTAATTATTCAGTTATGTGATTATTATGGCATATGGTATTGAAGTGGCAGCATTCGCACTTGCCAGCCTTCTACTATCGTCCCTCGCTTGGTATAAGGCAAGGATTAAAGAATTAGAAGAGGAAATCCAAAGATTGCATTCAGAATTAGAGACTGTAAAGAGTGTTGGCGTTATTAGAGAAGTCGAGATACCTGAGAAAGAAGTTGTGAAGGTCAACGTCAAATAACTCTCTTTGAAGAAAAGACATAAATACCCAAAAAATCTACTTAGTTTCAACTGACTCAATTTTTTCTTCTCCGCATGTTGTGCATCTGTAATGGATATTCTGTATCACATGCTCTACCTCTCTGTAGGTAAATATAGGCGCTACCCTCCCAGAAGGAAGTCGCAAGCTCCCTACGTATTTCTTCTCAACCTTTTTAACTACGTTTTCCTCTCTTTTTACTTCCTTCCAATCATGACCTAAGAGTCTGCAAATTAGACCCATAGCACAACCCCTTCATTCTAACTTTTTTCTTGCTAATAGTTAAATTTTTCTGCTTCCAGCTAAACATATCTTATGCTCAAACTATCTATCCCCGGATTCGGAGAAATCAAATTGAAACACCTCGTTTTAGACTTTACGGGGACATTATCAGTTGATGGAAAAATTCTGGATGGAATAAAAGAGAGGTTGCAGAAAATTTCGGAATTCATGGAGGTGCATGTTCTAACTGCGGACACATTCGGGACGGCAAAGAGAGAGCTTGAAGATATCAAATGCACGCTGAAAATCTTAGAGAAGGAAAAGCAAGATGTTCAGAAGGAGGATTATGTAAGAAAGCTCGGAGCGGATAGCGTTATTGCGATAGGTAACGGCAACAACGATAGGAAAATGCTTAGAGTTGCTAAGGTGGGCGTAGCTGTCATAGATGCCGAAGGCTGTTCAGTTGATGCAATCTTATCGGCGAATATCGTTGTCAGGGATGCGAGAGATGCTTTGGATTTGATACTCAATCCTAAAAGGATGATGGCGACGCTTAGATACTAAATTTCCTCATAGAACTCACACTCATCAGGATTTTTCAAACAGTCCCATTCAACGCATTGCTTGTAATATTTGCACCTCTTACAATCTCTCATAATTTGATGTCTGCGTTGAGATTTAAAAATATTCGAGAATGTTGTAATACGTATCCCTTCTTGCCGGTATCCTTTTTATCGATCTTATTCTCGATATTATCTCTTCAACGCTCGCAGCTCTAAATTCTTTCCCCGTTGCTCTCACAACGTTCTCCTCAAGCATGACCCCACCGAAATCGTTCGCACCGAAGTTTAATGCGAGCGTTGCAACATCCATGCCCTGAGTTAGCCAAGAGACCTGAATATTCTTTATGTTGTGGAGAATTATCCTCGATATTGCCAAAACTTTAAGATACCTAACCGGAGATGCTTTTTTTAGCTTAAGCTCGTTATTTCCGGGTTGAAAAGTCCATGGTATGAATGCAGTAAAACCGGAAGTTTGATTCTGCAAATCTCTTATCTTAAACAGATGCTCTATTATATGCTCATCTCTCTCTATATGCCCAAACATCATTGTTGCCGTCGTAGGGATTCCAAGCTCATGAGCAGTCCTCATAACTTCAATCCATTCATCACTTGTTCCCTTGTTGCTGATTTTCAACCTCACATCATCTACAAGTATCTCAGCACCGCCGCCGGGTATTGAGTCGAGTCCCGCTTTCTTTAACCTCTCTATTGTCTCCTTAATGCTTATTCCCTCTCTTTTCGACAGGAATATTATTTCAGGTGGAGAGAGGCTGTGGATGTGAACGTTAAACCTCCTCTTAATCTCTCTGAACAAATTTTCAAACCATTCCAAATCCAATTCCGGATTTAGACCTCCTTGTAATAGAATTTGTGTCGCATTCAACCTTACAGCCTCTTCAACCTTCTTCAGAATCTCTTCATAGCTGAGCGTAAATTCATCTTCTTTTCTCTTTGCATAGAATGCACAGAACTTGCATTTCGAAACGCAGACGTTCGTATAATTTATGTTCCTGTCTATGACGAAAGCAACGACATCTCCGCATTTAGCTCTCCTTATCTTATCAGCTATCTTTCCAAGCTCCGCTAATTCAGAATCAAACAACCTTAAAGCCTCTTCGAATGTTAAATCCTCATTTCTCATATTCTTTTCAAAGTAATCCGTAATCATGGCAAAACTCCTCGAAAACTTTTAAGCTTTTAATCTCCCTCTTTCTGGCTACATGAATTAACCTTTCGAAGTAAGCTCTCAGAAATTCGATCGGCATTCTGAATTTTCTGCTTGCCTCATCAACTATCGAATCGATGTTTTTCAGTCCCTCTTCGTAAGAATGCAGAATGTCCCCATCAACCTTCTCTGCATCTATCATAGATGAGGCGATACCGAATACTGCCGGCAAGTCTGTCAGCTCTTTCCATTCCTCTCCGATGTCCATAACGACTCTGTAAATCATCCTCGCTTTTATGGCATCATCTCCTATGACGAGCGCATGATCGAAATCCTTCAGCATCTCAAAGAAATTCCCGCTGTGGGGAATAAGCTTGTTAATTAAGCCTTTCTCTTTCTTTATTATCTCAAGCATCTTAACGGACGTAAGAGATTTCGTCGTTAAAGCTATCGGCGAATCATCGAGCCTTTTTTTCTTAGATACAACGATAACGCTGTAAACCTCTCCATCCGATGCCACGCAAAACCTGTATCTCCTCAGCTTATCCCTATTTTTCAGATAGAAGTAACTTGGGACGGGTGCGTAGTCAATCTCACCTCTCAGAAGCATCTCCGCAAGATTCTTCGGATAGCTCTCTATAACCTCATACCTCCCATTTCTTTCGATGTAATAGTAAGGCAGGAAATTATTTATCAACCCGAACTTGCCGATTTTCATGTTAGTACCTCTAATACGTTAAAGTAAGCATCTCTCTCAGCCGGCGTTTTTCCGGCACCTCTTATCATCTCAACGAGCCTCTCCTTCGCAACTTCAGCCGGTGTTTTTGCTCCGGCAGCATGAGCGATTCTTTCACCCATTATAGTCCCATTAACATCATTCGCACCGTAATTTAAAGCTATCTGAGCTATTTCTTCCCCAAGCATAACCCAGTAAGCTTTTATCCCTTTAAAATTCGATAGAACTATTCTTGAGACAGCTATCGTTTTCAATATATCTACAGGATTCGTTCTCCTTAGATGGCTGAGAGATGTGTTTTCCGGATGGAAGACTAAGGGTATGAATGCAAGAAATCCGTTAGTTTTTTCCTGAAGCTTTCTAAGTCTGTATAGATGTATCGCCCTATCTCTGATGCTCTCTATGTGTCCAAAAAGCATGGTTGCGTTGCTCTTCAATCCGATCTCATGTGCTATCTTCATAACTCTCAACCACTCATCAGAATTCGCCTTATTTGGACATATTTTTCTTCTTATTCTATCAACAAGTATCTCAGCACCGCCGCCGGGAAGAATTCTTAAGCCAGCATCCTTAAGCCTTTCAAGAAACTCTCTAATGCTCATCTTCTCCTTTCTTGCGTAATAGCTTACTTCCGTTGCTGTCAAAGCTTTTATCGTCGCATTCGTCTTCTCTTTGATCCTACTGAAAATTTCCTCGAAGTATTCTATTCCGAGTTCGGGATTGTGAGAGCCTACGATGTGAAGCTCTTTTGCTCCGAGCTTTGCGGCAATTAAAGCTTCTCTAACGACTTCTTCAACGCTCATCGTGTAGTTATCTTTTCTGTAATAGGCACACAATGGACACTTGGAAACGCAGACGTTTGAGTAATTTATATGCTTGTTTACAGCGAAACTCGCTATCTTGCCGTTCATTCTGTTCGCTACGATTCCGATGTCGTGTAGATCTCGGTGGTCGCCGTATCATTAAAAAAAAAACTTCATACTTCTCAAACTTCCTCCTAATTTCCCTAAGCTCCCGTCTAATTTCCATATTAACTCTGAAAAGGGAATCGCTCAGCAAGCCGACAGCAAGCATGAGCAATCCCGAAATTATGAGCATAGATACGAGAGTTACGAGTAAGTAATGCGAAACATGCCTGAACCAGTCATAAATGACGTATGCTCCGCCGATCAATCCTAAGAGAAGAGATACCGTTCCAAGCAAGTAGAAATATCTGCTTGGACTGTATCTGCTGAGCAAACCGTATATCGTGGAGAAAATTTTGTATCCATCTCTTATAGGTCTTAACTTAGTCTTTCCTTCCCTTCTCTTGTAAGATATCGGGACTTCGAGTATCTTGAATCCCTTAGAAATTGTCTCCACCGTCAGCTCTGTTTCAACTTCGAATCCGGTTTTTTCAAGATCAACCTCTTTGTAAAGCTCCTTAGTTAATGCTCTGTATCCTGAGAGAATATCTTGCAAATTTACGCCGTAAAGAAGTCTGAAAACCGAATTTAAAATTTTATTCCCGATTAGATTCAATTTCGTGAATGCACCCTTTTCGAAATTCGCAAATCTATTTCCGACAACGTGATCTGCAATTCCTCTCCTTATGGGTTCGATTAACTTCTCAACCTCCTCGGGCAGATAGCTCGCATCAGCATCTATTAAAACTGCGATATCATCTTCTATCATCCTGAAAGCTTCCATTATCGCCTGACCCTTCCCCTTACCGCTCTGAATTATTACATCAGCTCCTTTCTCCTTCGCAATTTCTCTCGTTTTATCTGTGCTGTGTCCATCCACTACGAGTATCCTATCGTATCCCAATCTTTTGAAACCCTCTATAACCCTCCCTATACTTTTCTCCTCGTTTAACGCTGGAATGACTATTCTGACGTTCATTACAATCTGAAGACTCTTAAGACGCTTAACACAGGAATTCCGTCTATCTCTTCTTTAGCCCTCTTATCAACTATTACCGCAACGGCTAATATGTTACCATCTCTCTTCCTTATGCTGTCTGCCACTTCGAGAATAGTTCTTCCAGTTGTGATTATATCATCGACGATCACACATGTCTTTCCGCTAACATCAGCGAAGTTCTCGCTGAATGTCCCTCTTGCATGCGTCTCCTCGCTATCCCACTTAAGCTTTCTTGGGAAATATATCGCAAGGTCGCATCCGAGTTCTTCGGCAACCATGGTTGCTATGGGTATGCCTGATGTTGCAATTCCGACGACGACTTCGCTTTCTCCTCTGTCAATTATCATATCCGCAAGGATTTTCGCTATGTTTTTCAGCCTGAATGCTGATGAGGAAACTATCTTGAGATCAATGTGAACATCTGACGGCGGCTTTTCAGTCTTCGCTTTGGTTAATAACCATAACGCCGTCTCTCTTGAGATGTTAAGCTCATCGGCAATCTCTCCCGTTGTCAATCCCTTTTCTTTCAGTTTCTTCGCCTTTTCGATAAGATCATCGAGTTTGCTCATTTTTTCACCCTCCTGAGTTTTGTCTCACTACCGCATATCTCACAAATCTCATTTTCCGTTTTCCTTCCACAACCAATACATACCCTAACCCATTTAAATTCTTTTTCTATTCCCTTCTGTATTACGTTCTCAAATTTCAGATTTAATTCCTTTGCAACATTCTGAATCGAATAATCGTCTGTAACTATCGTAGCATTATATTCGAGAGCCTTCGCAAGCAACTTCACATCAGTATCGCTCAACCTAAATATATCTCCGGTTTTCCTTGCTGCTTCTTTAACTTTTTCAATAAATTCCTCCTTCGCCTCCTCAACTCTGACGTTAATCAGAGACAAATAGAGTCTCGAATTCTCATCCTTTATCTCATCAATTACCTCTGGAATCGTTATCATGTCCTTGAAGAAAGCTTTCCTCATGAATATTACCATCGAATCTATAACAAACATCGCTTAAGATTCGTAACTTAAGATATAAAAGATTAAGTTTATAATCCCAATAGAAATCATGTCTCAAAATGAACAGAGTCGAAGTAAGTTTGAGCAGAGACCTCTCTTTCTTTGACATCACAATGATCGGCGTCGCAGGAATGATCGGCGCAGGAATTTTCGCTCTAACCGGTATCGCATCAGGAATTGCTGGACCGGCTATACTTCTTGCATTCTTTCTGAATGGTATTATCGCGACGTTCATAGGTATGTCATATGCCGAACTCGGATCAGCGATTCCGCAAGCTGGTGGGGGCTACGTTTGGATAAAAGAGGCTATAAATAATTTCGCAGGATTCATGTTCGGATGGATAGATTGGGCGGCTCACACAATCGCTTGTGCATTGTATGCCGTAACTTTCGGTGCCTTCTTTTCGGAATTCGTCGTAAGATTTCTGGGATTTAATTTCCCGCAAGACCTCGTTTCGAAAATCTCTTCATTAGCTGTCGTTTCATTATTGGCATTCATAAATTACAGAGGTGTTAAAGAAAGCGGGAAGCTCGGCGGGATTGTAACTATGCTAAAAGTTCTGATTCTAATTGTCTTCGCCTCATTCGGAATCTATAAGACTTTTACATCCCCACATTGGATTAGTTCGTATAAACCATTCATGCCTACAGGAGCTGTCGGAATACTTGCAGCAATGGGTTTAACATTCATAGCATTCGAAGGTTTCGAAATAATAGTTCAGAGCGGGGAAGAGGTGAAGAAACCGGAAAAGAACATTCCGAGAGCGATAATAGTTTCTCTCTGGATAGCTGTCTCTATCTACATCTTGGTAGCTTTTTCACTTCTCGGAAGCGTTAAAACGAATGTTCCGAGCTGGGTGTATCTTGGGAAACTCGGAGAATTCAGTCTCATAAGGGTTGCAAATCAGATAATGCCGTTCGGAGCAATAGTTATCATAGCGGGAGGCCTTATCTCGACTCTAAGTGCGATGAATGCGACTATTTACTCATCATCAAGAGTAGTCTTCGCTCTAAGCCGATCCGGCTATCTTTCGGAAATCTTTTCTAAGATAAACGAGAAAACAAAGACACCTCACATGGCGATATTATTCAGCTACATCATAATAGCATCCGCTTCTCTCGCACCCATAAAAGCTGTTGCATCTGCTGCGGACATAATGTTCATAATACTCTTCACTCTCGTTTCAATCTCAGTGATAATCTTGCGATTAAGGAGGCCTGATCTGAGAAGGACGTTTAGGGTTCCATTAGCTCAGATTACTATACCTTTAGCAACTCTATCGATGCTGATAATATCCTACTTCCTAATAACCGTAATCAAACAAGGTTTAGTGGTTTTAGAGGCTACTATCCTCTGGATTATCCTTGGAGTAATGATATATTACACCTATTCTGAGAAGAAACTCGAAAAGAAGTTGGAAGAGGAGTTTGTAACAGTTTACAGCGAAGCTCCGGTAGAGAAAAAGCAATTCAGAATACTCGTTCCGGTGGCAAATCCGGTTATAGCTATGAAGCTGTTAAGCTTTGCTGAGAAAATAGCAAAGCAAAGGGACGGAGAGATAATTGTTATGAACACTGTCAGAATCCCGTATCCAACACCGATATCGGCTGAAGTTGCGGATATAAACGTTGCGAAGAGTATGGTTAGCGAACTCATAAGCACAGCCTCAGTCCCTTGCGGAGGAGTAGTTAAGGTCAGTCATTCGGTAGCAGAGGCGATAATAAACGTTGTAGATGAATACAAGGCTGATCTACTAATAATGGGCTGGAGAGGGAGGACTTTCAGGAGAGACGCTGTCTTAGGAAGCACAATCGATCCTGTTCTGCTTAAGGCGAGGTGCGATGCTATCGTTGTTCGATTCCAAGCTGGAAAGGCTGTTCCGAGATTCAAAAGAATTCTCATACCCACAGCTGGCGGACCGCATGCTATGTTAGCCTATGAGATCGCAAAGGACATAGCGGAAGTTGAGAAAGCGAAGATAAGATTAATTTACGTCGGAAAGAGTGAAAAGGATTTTGAAACCGCCCAGAAAGCTTTTAATGAGGCTTTGAAAATCATAGAAGCTGAGACAAAATTTGCAATCGGAAATCCGGTGGAGATGATTTCTAAGGAAGCTGAGAATCACGATCTGGTTTTGATAGGAGCTACGAGCAAGCCTTTCCTTCAGAACTTCCTGCTTGGATTATTCCCGGAGAAAATTGTGAACAGGACAACGAAGACAGTTGCTATGACGAGAAAGTGGGTTAAGTTCTTCTAATCCTTTTCGAAATCAGAGATGCGAAGACTGCTGCTCCGAAACCGTTGTCTATGTTAACCACTGCGACGCCCGATGAGCAACTTTGAAGCATGGAGAATAAGGCTGTGAAGCCTTTAAGATTCGTCCCATAGCCGACAGATGTCGGAACAGCTATAACGGGGATATCAACTAAGGCGGCGACAACTGAAGGTAAAGCGCCTTCCATTCCCGCAACGGCTATTATCGAATCAACATCGCTCTCCTTAATCTTCGCTATAGGCTCTATCAATCTGTGAATTCCCGCTATGCCTACGTCGTAGAACTTCAGAACTTCAAGTCCAAGAAATTCCGCAGTTTCCTTCGCCTCTTCGGCAACGCCTATGTCAGATGTTCCCGCTGCGAGTATGGCAACCTTTCCAACGTTTTCCGCGAGTTTCTTATATGCCGCTGTTCTCGCTTTTCTATTAAGCTTTAAATCGAATTCCTTCAAAACGCTGAAGTGCTCATCTTTCAGCCTCGTTAGCAACAGAGGCTTCCCATTTTCCACGTAATTCTTGACAATCTCGTATATCTCCTCCTTAGATTTGAACTCCGCCAGAACAGCTTCGGGCTTCCCTATCCTTTCCGCTCTTTGTAGATCCAAATTTGCGATTTCCGCAATTTTAACTAAGAAAATCTTGGATATATCCTTTCCGTCGATCTTTTTTAATAATTCCTCAATCTCTTTCATCTAAATCCCTGTGATATTCTTGGATACTTTTTATAGTCATCTTCGCATTTCTTATAGCCTCTATTCCGAGAACAGCAGCATTTGCACCACTTACGGTCGTAATATACGGGATGTTGTGATCGACTGCCGCTCTTCTTATAGCATATCCGTCGCTTCTCCCCCTTTTACCGCTCGGAGTATTTATTATCAGATCGATCTCCCTGTTTATTATAGCATCAACAATATTCGGTCTCCCCTGACTTACCTTCAAAACAGTTTTCGCTTCAATTCCGTTCTCTTTCAAAAATTTTGCCGTTCCTTCCGTTGCGACTATATTAAATCCAAGCTCTTTCAGCTTTCTCGCTACACGCAATATCTTCGGCTTATCTTTATCTCTGACGCTTATAAAAACAGTCCCTTTCATCGGCAATTTCATCCCCGCTCCGAGTTGAGCTTTGTAATACGCTATCCCGAAATCGTAATCTATCCCCATAACCTCTCCGGTCGATTTCATTTCCGGCCCCAAGACAGGATCGACACCGGGTAATTTTATGAATGGGAAAACAACTTCTTTGACAGCTATATGCTTAGGAAATATTCTCTCCTTGAGATTCAATTCTCTAAGCTTCTTTCCGAGCATTAGCTTCGCCGCAACCTTTGCAAGCGGAATACCGGTTACTTTGCTAACAAACGGAACAGTTCTGCTCGCTCTCGGATTTGCTTCGAGTATATAGACGATGTTATCCTTAACAGCGTATTGAATGTTTATCAATCCCACAACTTTGAGTTCTAGCGCTAATCTTCTTGTATAGTCTATTATCTTCTCTATGATCTCCTTTGGAACGCTTTGAGGTGGCAGAACGCAGGCTGAATCTCCGCTGTGGACACCAGCTTCTTCTATATGCTCCATTATTCCTCCTATGAGGACTTCTTCACCATCACACAGAGCATCGACCTCGATTTCTACGGCATCCTCAAGGAATTTATCTATGAGTATAGGCTTCTCCGGACTTACTTCGATAGCCTCGCTTATATATCTCTCAAGCGTTTCCTCATCGTAAACGATCTCCATAGCCCTTCCGCCAAGAACGTAGCTCGGTCTTACGAGAACTGGATAGCCTATCCTTTTTGCAACCTCTTTCGCCTCTTCTATGCTGAAAGCTATTCCGTTTTCCGGCTGAGGAATGTTGAGTTTCTTGCAGATATTCGCAAATCTCTCCCTATCTTCAGCCAAATCTATGGAATCGACAGAAGTTCCAAGTATCTTTGCACCGCTTCCCTCAAGTTGTCTCGCTATATTTAACGGCGTCTGCCCGCCGAATTGGACAAAGATTCCTTCTGGCTTCTCATTCTCGTAAACGTTCATAACGTCTTCATGCGTAATAGGTTCGAAATACAATCTGTCCGATGTGTCGTAATCTGTCGATACAGTTTCGGGATTGTTATTTATCATTATAGCCTCGTATCCCTCATCTTTAACGCTATAGACTGCGTGGACACAACAGTAATCGAATTCTATTCCTTGTCCAATCCTATTTGGACCGGCACCGAGAATTATCACCTTCTTTTTCTTTGTTGGAATTGAATCGTTCTCATCTTCGTAAGTAGAATAGTAATACGGCGTTTTCGCCTCAAATTCTGCCGCACATGTATCCACCATTTTGAATGTCGCAACTACCCCCATTTTCTTTCTAAGTCTCCTAATCTCTCTTTCCGTTGTGTTAAAAATCTTTGCAAGCTGGAAATCTGAGAAACCGTGTTGTTTCGCTCTTCTTAATAAATCTATCGACAATTCTTCCAGCTTTCTCGCTCTAAGCTCCCTTTCAACATCAATAATATTCTTTATTTTCTCTATGAACCATGCGTCAATTTTTGTAAGCTCAGCAACCTCTTTAACGCTGAATCCATTTTCTAAGGCGTATTTTATGTAAAAAACCCTTTCGTGATTGGGCGTTCTCAGCTTTTTTATTATCTCTTCCCTCGAAACTCTCTTATCTTTCCCGTCAGCGCCCAATCCGTATCTTCCGATTTCTAGGCTTCTTATTGCCTTTTGTAAAGCTTCCTCAAACGTTCTCCCTATAGCCATGACCTCTCCCACGCTCTTCATCTGAGTTCCGAGCGTTTTATCTGCTGTCGGGAACTTGTCGAAAGCAAACCTCGGCATTTTTACGACAACGTAATCTATCGTCGGCTCGAAGCTTGCCGGAGTCTCTTTCGTTATATCATTGGGTATCTCATCCAACGTATAGCCTACCGCCAATTTAGCCGCTATCTTCGCTATCGGATATCCCGTCGCTTTCGATGCCAATGCAGAGCTTCTGCTTACACGTGGGTTCATTTCGATAGCCAAAATTCTGCCGTTCGTCGGATGGACGGCGAACTGAATATTGCTTCCTCCCGTTTCGACGCCGATTTCTCTTATTATGTCTATCGCAGCATCTCTAAGCTTCTGATACTCGTAATCCGTCAGAGTTTGGGCTGGAGCGACTGTTATGCTGTCTCCCGTATGAACTCCCATAGGATCGAAATTCTCAATTGAGCATATTATAACGACGTTATCAGCCTTATCTCTCATGACTTCGAGCTCGAACTCCTTCCATCCGATAACGCTCTCTTCAATTAGAACCTGATTAATCATTGAAAGCTCAAGCCCCTTTCCGGCTATCTCTTTCAGCTCCTCTCTGTTATAAGCTATTCCTCCCCCAGTCCCGCCTAAGGTGAAAGCAGGTCTGACTATTACCGGATACCCCAATTCATCCGCTATTGCCAATGCTTCATTAACACTATTCGCTATCTCACTTCTCGGAATTTCAAGACCTATGTTCCTCATCGATTTCCTGAAAAGGTCTCTGTCTTCGGCTTTCTTAATAGCCTCAGCATTAGCTCCTATAAGCTCTACGCCGTATTCATCAAGAACACCCATTTCGCTCACTTGAATAGCAACATTCAAAGCGGTCTGACCACCGAGAGTTGGAAGCAAAGCATCAGGTCTCTCTCTTTCTATTATCCTCGCAACGACCTCCGCATTTATCGGTTCTATGTAAGTCTTATCAGCCATCTCCGGATCGGTCATTATCGTTGCGGGATTTGAATTTACGAGAACGACTTCGTATCCCTCTTCTCTCAAAGCTTTGCAGGCTTGGCTTCCAGAGTAATCG
>CAZVXC010000008.1:15801-20409 GCA_964631435.1 uncultured archaeon
TTTCCTTAGATCTTCTCTCTTCCCCATCTTCTCACCAGTTTTTGAGCATTTCAACGAATCTGTCGAAGAAGAAGAAAGTGTCATGTGGTCCCGGAGAAGCTTCGGGATGATATTGGACGGAAATTATAGGGAGCTCATCGTGAGCTAAGCCTTCAACTGTGTGATCGTTCAAATTTATCTGAGTTACCCTCAGGCCTTTTGGCAGAGTCTTTTCATCAACGGCAAATCCGTGATTCTGAGATGAGATAAAAACCCTTCCGCTCTCGAAATCCTTTACGGGCTGATTTGCTCCGTGATGCCCGAATTTCAGCTTGAACGTCTTTGCTCTGAAAGCCAATGCTATGAGCTGATGTCCTAAGCAAATACCGGCTATTGGTATCTTTCCTATCAATTTTCTTATCGTTTCTATCGATTCTTTTACCCTCGCAGGATCTCCGGGACCATTTGAAATAAACACTCCATCGTAGTCTTCCTTAAGTATAGACTCAGCTTTGTAATTGAATGGGATTAAGGTTACGCTAACGTTCCTTTTGAGCAAATTCTTGACTATGCTCATCTTAACCCCGTGATCTATTAATGCAACCTCAAACCTCGCTTCATCAGCTTCAAATCTCTTCGGCTCTTTAACGCAAACCTTATCGACCAAATCCTTCTCAGTTATCGGGGTCTGGTTCTTAGCCCTTTCGACAAGTTCATCTTTATCATGCTCCCCTATCGCTATAACAGCTTTCATAGCACCGTAGATACGGGTTTTCTTCGTTATCATCCTCGTATCCACACCCTCTATTCCCGGAACATCGAATTCTTTCAACAATTCATCGACGCTCATCTCGCTTCTCCAATTGCTCGGATGTTTGCAAAGCTCTCTAACAACGAATCCCTCAACATGAACCCTATCGCTCTCAAAGTCCTCTCTGCAAACTCCGTAATTCCCTATGAGGGGATATGTCATCATCAAAATCTGTCCTTTGTAGCTCGGATCTGTCAGAGCTTCAACGTAGCCTGTCATAGCTGTATTGAAAACAAGCTCCCCTTCCGCATCTTTCAAAGCACCGAAAGCTTTTCCTTCAACAACCGTTCCGTCTTCTAAGGCTAAATAAGCTTTAACCATCTCACACCTCCATATACTCAGCAACCTTCTTCATAACCTCTCCAAGCTTGGGAACATCGAAAAACTTCTTTCCCGTTATCTCGTTGCAACAGGCCATATACATCTCAGATACCGCAATCCTTAACTCCTCCGGCAATCTTGGCGGCTTACCGACGAGTTTTCTCCAATTTTCATCCCCTTTGAATACGTTAATCCTCATAAACCACTCCGTCCTTCTGTAGTATCTCCTTAACACCTCTTTGCTTATCTCCACACCTTTGTATGTGAAACGACACTCATCTGGCGTCCCTAATGCATCAACAACCATAATTTCCCTATTTTCATCAAGTGCAACCTCCAGCTTCCCATCTTCATTGAATATTCCCGCTTTCTCAGTTTCCCTCGTTATTATATCGTTAACTTTTAAAGCGAGGTTGATGAGCCTTTCAAATTCCTCATCGCTTAATCCTGAAATCTCTTTCGCCTCGTTTTTGCTCAGATACCTGTCAACATCCTCAAGCTTTGTCGAGAAATCGATTATCGGGTTCTTCAGAATCTCACCCGGTTTCAGCTCTTTCAATCCGAAATCTTCCGGCTTTATCTCACCTCTTTCCAACCTCTTGAATATCGAGCTTCCTTCTGGCAGGGAATTTCTGTAGATTATTTCCAAAGGGACTAAGAAGTTCCCTTTGATCCTCTTAAACACACCGTAATCCCCATTTTTCGGTTTGATAACATTGACAAGTCTTATTTCCATAATATTCGTCGGCTCATCTATCTCATCAAATCTGAATATTTTGTTATCCTTTACAAGTCCCAAGTAATGCGTCTTTATTCCCTCTCTTTCGAGAACTTCGAAGAAGAAGGCTGAAAGCATGCATAAAGCTTTCCCCTTGTTCTCTATCAGATCAGGCATCTCTCCGTAATCGAAAACGGAGTATCTGTCTGAGAAGTGAAATCTTCCGATTCCGGGCTTTTCTGTGGGCTTCTTAATAATCTCCAAATCCTTAACACTCCCCATCCGAACTCACCCTTCAGGTCTCAGAATTATAAATTTTATTATCCGCCTCTATTACCTCATTTCTCTTTACATTCTGATACTCTATAAGCTTCGATTTTACGCTATCGTATTTCAGAGCGAATATCTTTGCAACAGCTAAGGCAACATTTTCCGCATACAAAACGACCATAGGCGCAACTCCCGAAGGCATGTTTAGGCTCGAAAGCAAATCTAAGCCGGCAAATTTATTGCTAATCGGCGGAGCGGCTATAACGGGCTTTGTAGTATTTGCATCTGCAAAACCGCTTAGAGCGTTGCTCCTCCCGGCTATCGTAACGAAAATAACGTCATCTTTTTCATTCTTTTTCAGTATCTCTAAGACCCTTTCCGGTGTTTTGTGTGCTGAAGCAATCCTTAGCTCGGATTCAATTTCGAAGAATTTGAGCTTTTCAGCTATCTCCTTTCCGTAGCTTAAATCCTTCGAAGAACCCATGATTATGACAGCCTTCATTTTGTTCACCTCAGAACCAGCCTATCTGCTTTAATCTGTGGAACATCTTCCAGCTTTCGCTCCCCTTTGCACTTATCAGTCCCTCAACAGTCTTTTCGCTTTCTATGTAAGCCATTACTGCCGCAACAGCGGTGGCGATCAGATTTCTGTCAATTTCCTCTTTGCACACAACATCTTCCTTGAATATCTCATCCAATCTCGTTTTAAGATACCTTATGCTCTTAATTGACTCTAAAACCCTCTCAGGTATCTTTCTCTCCTCTATAAACCTCGTATGGATGTTTCCCTTGACGAATTCCTCATCTCCGAGAACAACCATGTGGAACGGTATGTTCGTTTCAACACCTTCGATAACGTATTCATATAAAGCCCTCCTCATCCTCGCTATGGCTCCGAGCCTCGTATTGCTCCAGACGACGAGTTTCGAAATCATCGGATCGTAGTAAGGCGTTATTCTGTATCCCATGTGAATACCGCTATCAACTCTAACTCCTATCCCTCCGGGAGAGCGGTAATGGATAATTTTCCCGCTTCTCGGAAGGAATGTTATTGGATCTTCAGCATTGATTCTGCATTCGATCGCATGTCCCCTTAGCTTAACATCATCCTGATCGAAACTTAAGCCATCACCGTAAGCTATTCTGATCTGTTCTTTCACTATATCAAATCCCGTAACCATCTCGGTAACGGTATGCTCGACTTGCAATCGTGTATTCATCTCGAGGAAGTATAGTTCTCCGTCGTAATAAAGGAATTCCATTGTTCCGGCATTTTTGTAACCGATACGCTTTGCACCTTTCACAGCGATCTTCCCGTATTTCTCTCTCATCTCCTCATTGAAAATCGGTGATGGCGATTCCTCGATAACCTTTTGATGTCTCCTCTGAATGCTGCATTCTCTCTCGCCAAGATGGATTACTTTCTCATCCGCAAGAATTTGGAACTCTATATGTCTCGGTTTCGGAAAGTATTTCTCGATATAGACAGCTGAATCCTTAAAGTATCTCTCTCCAAGTTTCTTACTTCTTTCGAAAGCCTTTCTAAGCTCTTCGGGATTGTTTGCTAAGCTTATTCCAATTCCCCCCCCTCCACCGCTTGCTTTAACAGCAACAGGATAGCCTATATTTTCAGCAAAATCCAAAGCTTCATCGAAACTCTTTATCTCATCGCTTCCCGGAATAATTGGAACTCCTGCTTCTTTCATAAGCTTCCTCGCATTTATCTTAGAACCCATCGCTTCGATAACATTCGCCGGAGGCCCAATGAAGACTATACCCTCCTCATCACATCTCCTCACGAATTCCGCATTCTCAGCAAGGAAACCGTAACCGGGATGAATTGCTTCAGCTTCACTCTTCTTAGCAACTTCAATAATCTTATCTATATTCAGATAGCTTTTCTTAGGCTCAGGATCGCCTATACAATAGCTTTCATCAGCATAGACTCTATGGAAGGCTTTTTGATCCGCTTTGGAATATACGGCTACGGTTTTTATACCGAGTTCTTTACATGAACGCATTACTCTGACCGCTATCTCACCACGATTCGCAACCAATATCTTGCGAAACATTAAACACTTGCATAGGATACAACATAAATTCTTTTTGTTAGCATCAGAAAATTAACCTCTGAATCGGCACGACAAGAATATCCCTTGCTCCAGCATTCTTTAACTTCTCGACCAATTCGAACAGATGATTTTCGTGAACCACAACGTGAATGGCAAGCATACCGTTAGCCTCGACTCTCATAACAGTAGGCCCTTTCAATCCCGGAGTGATTCTCTTTACCTCATCGAGTTTATCCTCAGGAACGTTCATCATAAGATAAACCATTCCCCTCGCATTTATCACGCTCTGAATAGCCGTTTTCAGAGCTTGGACATTGAAGTCGTTAACTTCATCTCTATTCGCTATCAAAACAGCCTCAGTTCTCATTATCTCTTCAATTATTCTTAAGCTATTAAGTCTCAACGTCGTTCCAGAGGATGTTAAATCTACGATCGCA
>CAZVXC010000008.1:20419-21273 GCA_964631435.1 uncultured archaeon
ATCCAAGTTTCGTCAAAATTTCGACATCCACTCCAGCTTCTGCGACGAGGTCTTCGCCTGTGATACCAACTTGGGCAGCGTTTTTATGAACGTATTCCGGAATATCCTTAGCTCTTGCAAAAAGAACTGATATTTCTTCTTTGTTCGTAGGAACGATTAATCTTCTGTTCTCGTAATCAATTTTTATCCCAGCTTCTCTCAGTATTTCTATCGCTGGCTTGCTTAGCCTTCCCTTATTCGGTAGTGCAATTATCATCTCGAAACAATCTGTGTAATTTTTTAAAACCTTTTGCAAATCTAATCTTATGAAGGTTAAAGATGCTCCAAAAACATCAACATCCATAATAGTTCGATGTTCAGCAAACGCAAGGATAACACAATCAAAAAATCCTTTCCTTGAGCTTATGAGGAGAATTTTCAGAAAAGAGGAGATCGCACTTAAGGCTATGAAATTCATAAGCATAATCGAGGAAAGGCAGAAAGGTAAGAACCCTCTCAGAATTGATGAATGGGAAAGCATTATGAAAGCCCTCGAAATGAATAAATCCTCTTTTTACTCGATGCGCAACAAATTGCTCGGTGCCGGGCTGATTTCTATAAAAAACGGGGAATATAGGCTCTCCGGCATGTTCAGTAAAGACTTAGTAGATATGGCAAGATGGTGGTGGACTGTGATTCTCGGAAATGATTCCGATTCACTTTAAATGGGTGTAGTCAACGCTTTCAAAGCCGCATTTCTTGCACCTCTTTACTACTCTTTTGATATCACCGCTTTCCCTTTCTTCTATTGTCAACCCGCTTCCGCATCGAGGACATTTGTTCATGATTAATTATTAATTGACTTTTCGGGTTTG
>CAZVXC010000009.1:0-21150 GCA_964631435.1 uncultured archaeon
GCCCGTTCAGAAATATTTGCGGCTCTCCATGCCCTGCGGAGGTCTATGCTGAGAAAGGGTGCTTACTTGAAAAAAGCCCATATTGTGAGTTCTATAAGAGGGTAATCGAACACGCATTCAGAGTTATAGCGAGGGGAGATGTGGATAAGGTTGTGAAACTGGATAGGATGAAAAAGATTTATGATGTAACAGCATAAAATATGCCATGATTCTTGCGAAAACGCAAAGAGGAATGGAGTATATTGCGGCAAGCCACGTTAAAGAGTTGATAGGGGATGTTGATATAGATGTAAGACCCTCCGGCTATCTCGGTTTAATAATCATCCATTCAGATGATATTGATAAGGTTAAGGAAGTTCCTGAGGTGGAGAAAGCCATACCGATTCTTTTTGTTGTGAAAAGCGATTTAAACGAAATTTTGTCGAGGGCTGAGGATATAGTTAGAGCTATGGGTGAATTCGAAACATTCGCAATTCGAACAACGAGGAGGGGGCTTAAACATGATTTTAGCAGTATGGATGTGAATATAAAGCTCGGAAAGAAGATTCAAGAGCTGAGCGGTGCAGAAGTTGATCTGAATCAGCCGGATAAGGCTGTTTACGTTGAAATGATAAATGAGAGGACATACATAGGAGTCCTAGATGGAAGAGAAGAAAGAAGGAAATATACGCCGGAGAAAGTTGATAGCCTGAGATTATTCGAAAAGGTATCTTTCGTTCAGATGCCATATCTTGAGAATATGAAGGGGGCGAGAGAAATAGGAGAGAGAATTGGAAGAGCTGCTCAGTCTTTCGAGATAAAAGAGCTAATAATCGCACCATACGGATACGTCAATGCGATTGAGCTTTTAGAATTCCTGAAAGGTTTAAGGAGAGGACAGCTTGCGAGGTTAAGTATTCAGAAAAGGAGCTATTCGAGAGATGTCAGAGAGACGAAGATTCTCATCCAAGATCTCTTCCAGACGTTCAGAGACAAAAGGAGAAAGAAGAACCTAATAATATCTACCGATCCGACCGGAAATCAAATTTCTGACATCAGAGATGAGTTAAAGAAGGCTATGAGCAGAGCTAACGAAATTGTCATCTTCGCAGGAAGCAGAACTGGTTTGCCCAAGGGTATATTAAGGCTCTCAGATTTCGTCATCGACCTATCACCATACGTAACATTCCCAACCGAAATAGCCATTCCCGCATCTCTCATAGCTCTTCTCGACATTTACGAAGAATTAATAAAAACTTAAGATTGCCTTAGAGGCATGAGAGATGAGATAATAAGACAGCTCAAAAGATACAACATGGACGAGATAAGGATAGGGACGATAGGCAGCCATTCAGCACTTAACATACTCAAAGGTGCTAAGGAAGAGGGATTTGAAACGGTATGCATATGCAGAAAAGAGCAAAAATTCGTTTACAAACTCTTCGGCGTTGCAGATGTTTTCTTAGAGGTTGAAGATTTCAGACAGCTTTTAGATGAGAGTGTTCAGAAAAAGCTGATCGAGATGAACACAATTTTAATCCCTCATGGTAGCTATAACGCTTACATCGGAAGCCTATACAATTTAAAAGTTCCGATCTTCGGTAACAGAGTTCTGATGGAATGGGAGATAGATAGAGATAAGCAGAGGGAGTGGCTGAAGAATTCGGGATTAAGGGTTCCTAAGATATATGGAAGCCCTGATGAAATCGATGGGATAGTTATAGTCAAGTATCCGGGTGCGAGAGGCGGTATGGGCTACTTTATCGCAACCGACAAAGAGGATTTTTATAGAAAAGCTGAGGAATTCGTGAAAGCTAAGATAATTTCAGATGCGGACATCAACAATGCCCACATTCAGCAATACATTCTCGGCGTCCCCGTTTATTTCTCATTCTTCTACTCCCCGATATATGAGAGAGTCGAACTCATAGCGATAGATAGGAGATACGAATCGAACGTAGATGGTATCGGAAGAATTCCCGCGAGAGACCAAATTGGAATCCGCCTAAACCCGACATACACAGTTGTTGGCAACATCCCCTTAGTTGTCAGAGAAAGTTTGCTGCCAAAAATAATAGGAGACGGCATGAAAGTTTATGAGTATTCGAAGAAAATAGCGGAGCCGGGAATGATAGGGCCGTTTTGCTTGGAAAGCGTTATAACGGAGAATGGAGAAATATATTACTTCGAAATATCGGCGAGGATAGTTGCCGGATCAACGGTCGGCATTCCGGCTTCGCCATACTCATACGTTCTCTTCGGGGAGAATATGTATATGGGAAAGAGAATTGCAAGAGAGATCAGACTTGGAATTGAGAGAGGGGTGCTTGAAAACATGATCTTTTAATTTTTTATAAAAAAAATAGTATCCCCACTATTACATCCTCTCTGCCATGAACTGGCGGCTTCAGAGCTCTGTAAGATAGATGCCACCGTTGCGATAGCGAAGGATAGGGTTATTGAAAGCTGAATCGTTAGCCGCTAACATGAGTGGTATCAGAGGAATGCACGGCGACAATCCGATCTCTGAATGAATGTGAGTATGACCTTTTATAGCTGAGATGATTGCGTAGGCGAAGCCTATGAAGATTAAGATCATGGGAGAGATTTTTTCAATCATCTCTGCGAATCCGAGAAGGTTTATTCCTCCAATCAATGCGAATCCTATGATTACTGATGTGGAAACATGAATTATTCCGGCGACACACGAGAACATCCCAGTTTTTCAGCTTTCCTATGACGACGAACGGGAAGTAGTGATCTGGAGATGCTAATGGCTGCAATTGTAGAGCATACTTACCCCCTCATAACATCGCAATAAACAGGAAACCTCGCTACAAACCTCTTAATGTAATCTATTCTTCCATTCTCGCACATCAGAAAGACTGTCTTCCCTTCTAAAGCTTTCAGAATCGCTCTCTCCAATCCATACTCGTTGAAGACTGCGTCAGCTTTAATCTCTGGAGACTCAACATCTTTCGGGATTATCAGGACTTTGCCTTTTAAAAAGCATCTCAGCCCAAGTTTTTCCGCAAATTGATAATCCACCTCATCGCTCTCACGAATTACCCGCCCGTCGTTTAAATAAATAAACCTATCCCCAACAGCTTCTGCAAAATCGATGTCGTGAGTTGAGAGAATAAGCGTCTTCTCTCCCCTGAATTGCTCTATTATGTTCAAAACTGCTCTGAAGCTTTTACCGTCTAAGCCGGCTGTCGGTTCATCCATTATCATAATATCTGGATCCATTATTGTGATCCCCGCTATCGCAACTCTTTTTTTCTGTCCTCCGCTTAGATAATCCGGATTTTTATCTTTTAAATCCTCAAGATCGAATCTCTTTAGCATCTCATCCACCTTCTTTCTGATAACGTCTTCGTCAAATCCCAAATTCCTCAGTCCGAAAGCTATGTCGTCATAAACAGTCGGAGCTATAACCTGATCGTCAGGGTTTTGAAATACAATCCCTACCCTTCTTCTTACCTCATCAGCGTTCTTTTTGTTAACAATTTCTCCCATTATTTTCAGCATACCCTTTTGCGGAAGTAAAAGACAGCTTAATATAAGAAGCAAAGTCGTTTTTCCGCTCCCATTTGCACCCAAAATTACGACCGTCTCGCCTTCCTTAACATTTAATGTAACACCTTTCAAAGCCTTTGTCCCATCTGAATAGGTGTAATGCAAATTCTCAGCTTCGATCGCATTCATAATATCACCCTGTCAATGTAAACAGATGCTGCTGCAAATGCGGATATAGCAATAAGCTGGGCTAAATCTCTGAATCTGAGCTTTTTGTAAGCGAATATCCTCAGATTGTTTCCGTAGCCTTTCGAAAGCAAGCCCAGATAAACTCTATCCGCTCTGTCCAATGCTCTCAGGAAAAGCGAGCCGGCAACAATCCCGAAGTTCTTAATTCTCTTGAAATACGGTAACGAATTCGAGAAAGCGTGTTTTGATTTTGCAGCGAAATACATCTTTTCAGCATCTCTTGATAGGTTGCTTACGAATCTGATCATTAGGTATGAGAGATCGATCAGCGTTTTCGGGAATCTAAGCCATGAGAGGGATGCTAAAGCTTCGCTGATCCTCGTCGTTGATATGTATATGTAAAGCAGAGCCAAGCATGCAAGGACTCTTAAGAATATTAGGAAAGCAAAATGAAGGCTTTCAAACGTTACCTTCAACACCCAGAATTCCCATATAACCCTCTCGCCGCCGTATGTGAATAAAATTAAGATGAAGATCGTTGCAACGATCGTTGATGGATAGAACAGCTTTTTAAACTTGATCCCAAGCTTTCTCAGCATGAGGATGCAAAATGCCAGCATGGCTATGGGCACATACAGATCTTTCATCGAAACTATTGTAAAAAGTAAAATTAGGATTGAGATCGTTTTTACCCTCGCATCCATTTTATGAACGAAAGTTTCTCTCTCCGAATAGTTCCTTTCAAGGTCTATTCTGCTGATGTGGACCTCCATTTTTCTACCATCCTCTTTCTAAGCCATCTTCCTATGATTGCAAACGTGAAAAAGCCGAGCGTAGTCCCCAACCCGCTTAAAGGGTCTCCTGAGAGCCAATCAAGCATCTTAATCCCTCCTTTCAAACGCATCGAACCAGAAGAATCCAAAGAGGAAGCCACCGATGATTCCAGCTAACGTGAAACCGATTGGCTCTAAGTTCTCTGGTATTGCCGGAACAATCTGGACTGGTTCTTTGTTTGCCGTTGATACGGCTGTATCTTCAACTATCGCATCCGTTCCTTCCATCTCCTTTTTGCTCAAAGCCTGCCCAAGATAAGTTGCTGCGATGAAGGCTGATGCTATGATTGCCATCAGAATAAGAGCGTATGCCGTGAATCTATCCACTCGCCATCACCTCCCCCAAACCGATTAAATGCGGTCTCTTATCGGCAACATACTGTATTATACCAGCCGTAAATGCGAACTCCGCTATCGCAATCGGTATCTGAGTCGGGCCGTAGCCTAAGAAGTAGATTAACCAGTGCTGCATAACAGAGTTCGGATTTAGAGATAAAGCGAGTTCAAGGGCCGATGTCGCGTAAGTTAGTATATCTCCAACGAATCCGGCTAAGCCGGCAGAAAGCCATAGAGGCAGGAATTTTCTCGTTGCTTTGTAAGTTGCGTATCCGCTCAGAGTTCCGACTATCCCCATTGAAAATGTATTTGCACCGAGCGTCGTTATTCCTCCGTGTCCTAAGAAAGCTTGAAAAAAGAGAGCGATGGCACTGATTACAACTGTCGCAAATGGGCCAACTATTATAGCCGCCATCGGTGTTCCGATCGGATGGGAGCATGATCCGGTAACCGGAACGGGTATATGCCAGACTGAGATGACGAAGACTGCTGCACCCATCATTGCTAAGGTTGGCAAATATCTCGGCTCCTTGCTCTGTCTTATCTTTATCTCTCTGATCCCTATCGCCACAAACACTGCGGCGATCAGATACCATATGGCGCACCACTCTAAGCTCAGAACCCCATCAGATATATGCATATCAATACCTCCTGATTTATTATCAAGAAAATTTGATAAAGTGGATTTAAATAACTTACGTTTTTGGGGTTACCTTCTCAACAACCTAGGTTCTTTCTCCGAAAAATCGACGTAAAAACCGATACTTTCAAGAAACTCGTAGCTACGCTTTCCTTTACCGTGAATCATAAGCTCAAGCACATCGCTTTCTTCATCCACATCGACGCTCGCAAAAAAGGAATCGAAAATAGAGTAGCTCAATCCAAGTTTCTCGCATATGGATATATGTTTCAGAAAGCTTCCGTAATGATATGACGTATAAAAATCTCTACTTCTCGATAATAGCATATTCGTCCCAGCCTTCCTTCCCGGTGCTATGCAGATTTCGCTTTCAATTTCCAGAAATTCTGAAACTATCTTTCGATTTATTAGCGGTAGATCGGACATGATTATAGCAACATCAAACTTCTTGATGAACGATGTTACAGCTTCATCCAAGCTTCTGCTATCTATGAAGACTTTGAATTCACTGATTTCATCGCATTCCGCATTCGATAGAATCGTTACATTATCCTCACCGCAAGCATCTATAACATCGAAGAGCATGCTAAAAGCGAGGCTTCTCCTCTCATCTTCGCTCAGAATATTAGCCAATCTCGATTTGGGATCTCTCGGCTTGAACGGTATCACAATTTCCATACGTCTTAGTCGTAAGACTGGATTTTAAATTTGCGCAAATAATTTATTTTTAATCCGTTAACAGCAAATATGGATCTGATATGTAAATTCGTTGAGAGAAACGAAGAGAGAATCGGAGAGAGCATAGATGTTTACAACGGGTATCTGATAGTGAAGAAGCTCGATAAATTCTTCGGAATTCCGATCGATGTCATAGAAGAGATAAGGAGCGATGTGATAATCGTTTCGGATTTCGATGAGGAAAGCGGGAAAGAAGTCGGGAAGAAATGGATTGAGGAGAAATCGAAGCCTTTAAGCATGGATGAGCTTAAGAAGTATGGATTTGGAGAAGAGTGAGTATAAACAGGTAATAGTCGTTAGGGACGATCTGAAACTTTCAAGAGGGAAACTTGCGGTTCAAGTTGCTCATGCAGCTTTACTCGGATATGAAATGGTAGATAATACAATAAGAGAAAGATGGAAGAAAGAGGGACAGAAGAAGATCGTTCTGAAGGTGAATAGCTTAGCAGAATTGATGAGAATTTATGAGAAAGCGAAAAGAGATGGACTGCCTGTGGCTTATGTTAGAGACGCTGGATTAACGGAAGTTGAACCGGGAACGATAACTGCTGTAGTCATAGGGCCGCATCTTTCAAAGAGGATTGATAAGATTACAGGAAATCTACCTCTTCTAAGATAGACTCGAAAGCCTTCGCCGCTCTTTCTCTTATAACGTAATCGCAATACATCGTTATCATGCTTTCCTCAGGATTTACTTCTATAATCTTAAAGCCGTTCTGCTTCGCAAATAACGGCAGAGATGCGGCAGGCTGAACAACGGCGGATGTGCCTATTACAATGACGTTGTTGTTAGTGCAAAGTTCAATTGCCTTTCTCAGCTCTTCTTGCGGTAAGGCTTCGCCGAACCAGACTACATTCGGTCTTATAATCCCGCCGCAATCGCATCTCGGAATCCCTTTCGGCGGCTCTGAGAATCTGACTATATTCCCGCAATCCAAGCATCTGCCCTCATCTATCCTCCCGTGAAGATGGATAACGTTTTTGCTTCCTGCTCTTTCATGGAGATTATCTACGTTCTGTGTGATTACGGCTTTAAGCAAACCCCTCTTTTCAAGCAAAGCGAGAGCTACGTGAGCTTTGTTGGGCTTTGCGGAAAAAACTTTCTCCATCCTCCAAGAATACCACTCCCAAACGAGCTTAGGATTCTTAGAGAAAGCTTCGAAAGTTGCAAGTTCCTCAGGTTTGTATTTATTCCAAAGCCCATCTTTTCCTCTGAAAGTCGGAATTCCGCTATCCGCAGATATTCCGGCTCCCGTTAATGCGACAAGTCTTCCATTGAATGATTTTATAATCTCAAGCATGCTATTCTGTTGAATCGGGAGCTTTAAAGATTTTTTGCAGGAATAGTATTAAAATGATGCATTCTTATAACCTCAGACAACGAAAAGAGTTATATCGTGGAGTTCAGAAAGCTATAAAGATGAACTTAACCCTCGACAAATTCTTCCCGATTTTCGATGAACGAAAAGACGTTACATCAAACCGACTTTACAATGAATTCAAGAGATACCATGAGCATCTTCTTAGAGAGGTTGAAAGATGCTATAAAATTGCGGAAAAAGCAAGAAGCTTAGGCTTAGACCCGAAACCGTATGTAGAGATCCCGATAGCGAAAAACATGGCTGAGAGAGTTGAAAAACTCCTGAATATCGATGGAATAGCTAAAAAAATTTTGGAATATGAGAATGAAGGTTTATCGAGAATCGAAATATGTTTCAGGATAGCCGAAGATATTGTTAAAGGAGAATTCGGGAATTTCGATAGGGAAGATGCTATAGATAAAGCTGTTAGGGCTGCAGTTGCCATTCAGACAGAAGGCGTCGTTGCAGCACCTATTGAGGGGATTGCGAAGGTCAAGATTTTCAACAACGAATTCATAAAAATCTATTATGCTGGGCCAATAAGAAGTGCAGGTGGGACTGCTCAGGTTATCTCCGTCATAATCGCAGATTACGTCAGGAGATTGCTCGGAATAAAGAGATACGTTCCGACTAAGGAGGAGGTAATGAGGTATTGCGAAGAGATACCTCTGTATAAGAAGGTTGCAAACCTCCAGTATCTGCCTTCGGAAAGGGAAATCGTAACGATCGTTGAGAATTGTCCTATATGCATAGATGGTGAGCCTACCGAAGATGCGGAAGTCAGCGGTTACAGAAATTTGCCGAGAGTTGAGACGAACAGAGTTAGAGGCGGGATGTGCTTGGTGATTGCTGAAGGAATCGCTTTGAAGGCACCGAAGCTGAAGAAGATCGTTGAGAAGATGAAGATAGACGGCTGGGATTGGCTCGATAAATTAATTCACAAAGAAGAGAAAGAGGAAGAGGAGGATGTTTTCAAGCCAAAGGATAAATATCTCGCAGATTTAATCGCCGGAAGGCCTGTATTCAGTCATCCCTCAAGGAAAGGCGGTTTTAGGCTGAGATACGGGAGAGCGAGAAACTCAGGCTTCGCAACAGTTGCCCTAAATCCAGCTACTATGCTCATAGCGGGTGAATTCATAGCGATAGGAACGCAACTAAAAGTGGAACTTCCGGGAAAGGCCGGGAGTGTTGTTCCCGTAACGGAAATAGAAGGACCGACAGTTAGACTAAAAAACGGGGATGTTGTTAGGGTTAACAGCTTTGAAGAAGCTATGAGGATAAAGGATTCTGTAGAAAAGATACTCGATATGGGAGAAATTTTGATAAACTTCGGAGATTTCCTTGAAAATAACCACCCTCTGCTTCCCGCCTCGTTCTGCTACGAATGGTGGATTCAGGAAGCAAGAGTAGATGGCGATTACAGGAGAATTGATGAGGATACAGCTTTAAAGCTATGCGATAGATACGATGCACCTCTTCATCCAGATTTCACGTATCTCTGGCATGATATAGACGTTAGCGAAGCGAAATATCTAAGGGATTTCATAAGCAAAAATGGGAAGATAGAGGGTAAATACGGGAAAAGCTCCTTAGTTCTGAAGTTCGATCCGAAAGCTAAGCAGATTCTTGAGAAGCTTTTGGTCGAACATAAGGTTAGAGATGGCATAGTCATAGAGAAATGGAAAGTGCTTATCAGATGCTTAGGATTGGATAGCAAGCTAAATGTGCTTAAGGATTGCGATGCTAAGGATGCTTTAGAATTCGTAAGGAAAGTTTCGGGGCTTGATGTGAGAGCTAAAGCACCTACGAGAATAGGTGCAAGAATGGGGAGGCCTGAAAAGGCTAAGGAAAGAAAGATGTCTCCTCCGCCTCATATGCTCTTTCCTTTAGCGGAAGCCGGAGGAAAAACGAGGGATTTGAAGAATGCAATAAATTACACTCCGAAATTGAATTCATCGAGAGGTGAGACGAACGTTGATCTGGCGGTAAGGGTATGCAAAAACTGCGGGAAGGAGAGCTTTTATCTGAAATGCGATTGCGGTGGCTTTACCGAACAGGTGTTTATATGTCCGAAATGCGGGATAAGGACTAAGGAAATCTGCGAGAGATGTGGTAGTGAGGCGAGGGGATATAGGAAGTGGAAGGTAAATGTCAGGGAGCTTTATCAAAAGGCTTTGGAAAATCTGAATGAAAGGGATTTAAACGGAACGATAAAAGGTGTTCTCGGTCTGACTTCGAAAAATAAAGTCGCTGAGAGGATTGAGAAAGGCATTTTAAGAGCTAAAAACGGTGTTTGCGTATTCAAAGACGGAACAGTAAGATACGACATGACCGATTTGCCTTTAACTCATTTCAAGCCGTCTGAAATAGGAGTGAGCGTTGAAAAGCTAAGAGAGCTTGGATACGAAGTTGATTACAAGGGGAATGAACTAAGGAACGAGGATCAGATAGTAGAGCTGAAACCTCAGGATATAATACTTCCGAAGAAAGCCGGGGAGTATCTGCTTAAGGTTGCGAAATTCGTTGATGATCTTCTCGTGAAATTTTATAAGCTCGAACCTTTCTACAAAGCCGAGAAAATGGAGGATTTAATCGGGCATCTCGTTATAGGTCTGGCACCGCATACCTCCGCAGGTGTTTTGGGAAGGATAATAGGATTCGCAGACATAAACGGATGCTACGCTCATCCATACTTCCATGCCGCTAAAAGCAGAAACTGCTTCTCTTCTAATACAAAAATCCTTATTGAATCGAATGGTGAGCAAAAATGGGTTAGCGTGAAAGAACTGTATGAAATGTTCGAGAATGAGAGATTCGAAAAAGGTGTTTGGGTTAAGGATAAAGCGAAGGCTAAGGTTTTCTCCTTCGATTTCAGTTCAAATAAACTCGTCCTGACAGATATAGTCGATGTTATAAAGGCTAAGGCTCCTGAGCATCTAATCAGAATTAAGCTCAAAGGGAATAAATTCTTCGACGTTACACCTGACCATTCGATTATAATTTATAGAGATGATGGATACGTTAAGGTGAAAGCGTTAGAAGTTAAGAAGGGCGATCTCATACCATGCTTAGACGATGGATGCAAATTGTTTGAGGTGGAAGAGATTGATTACGTTAGGAAGTCTGATAGCTTTGTCTATTGCTTGAACGCAAAAGACTATCACAACGTTGTAATAAACGACGGAATAATAACTTCTCAATGCGATGGAGATGAGGATTGTGTAATGCTCTTAATGGACGGCTTGCTCAATTTTTCAAGAGATTTCCTGCCTGATAAGAGAGGTGGCCAGATGGATGCTCCATTGGTTCTAACAGTAATAATAGATCCGAAAGAGGTTGATAGCGAGGTTCACAACATGGATATTTGTGAGAAGTATCCCTTAGATTTCTATAAGGCGACGTTAAGATACTCAAATCCGAAGGAGTTTGTCGGAGTTATTGAGAGAGTCGAAGACAGGCTTGAGAGCGATAGCAAGAATTTCGGCTTAAAGTTCACGCATAACACCTCGGATATATCTCTGGGCGTTAAGGAGAGTGCATACAAAACTCTCGGAAGTATGGAGAATAAGTTGAGAAAGCAGATGGAGCTTGCGAGGAAAATAGTTGCTGTAGATGAGCATGACGTTGCTGAGCGTGTTATAAACTTCCATTTTCTACCGGACATAATCGGCAATCTAAGAGCATTTTCAAGGCAGGAATTCAGATGCGTCAATTGCAATCAGAAATTCAGAAGGATTCCTTTATCTGGTAAATGCACGAGATGCGGAGGGAATTTGACGCTAACAGTTCACGAAGGCTCGATAATGAAATATCTCAGGTTTTCAAAAGAGCTTGCTGAGGAATACGATGTTAGCGAATATACGAGGCAGAGGATAAAGCTGATAGAATACGAGACCTCATCGCTATTCGAGAGTGAACTTAAAAAACAGATAAAGATAGATCAATTCTTCACATGAGGATAGAGATATTCGGTGCAGGTGCACTCGGAAGCTTAATGGGTGCGTTGCTGCTTAAAGCGGGATTCGATGTTATCTTCGTTGCGAGAGGAAAGCAGTTTGAGGCTCTGAAAAGAAAGCTGAAGGTTTCGGGGATTATGAATGAGGAATTCGATATATACGTTACAGATAAGGCGGAAGATGCAGATTTCGTTTTCCTGACTGTGAAGGCATACGATACGGAGAACGCCGCAAAGTCTTTAAGCAAAGTAAGATTTAAGGCTATCTGCAGTCTTCAAAACGGTGTGGGGAATGAAGAAATTCTAATGGAATATTTCGATAACGTTGTCGGCGGTATCACGACATACGGAGCAAATCTCAAAGAATACGGGCATGTCGTATTTGCTGGAGAGGGAGAGGTTTTCTTGGGAGATTTCAAAGGCAATTATGCTGAGAAATTCAAGGAGATACTTAGAGAAGCGAATATAAAAGCGGAGGTCGTTGATGATATTAGAAGAAGAATATGGGTGAAGGCAGCGATAAATGCTGTGATAAATCCTCTAACAGCTATTTGCAGAGTCAAAAACGGAAAAATTCTTGAGAAAGATTTGTGGTTTATAGCTGAGAGAATTGGCAAGGAATGCGAGGAAATTTTATCACTTCTCGGCTATGATGCAGATGTTGTTAATGCTGTTAAGGAAGTTGCCATAAAAACATCGGAAAATAGGTCATCGATGCTTCAGGATATTGAAAGGGGAAAGAGAACTGAGATTGATTTTATAAACGGTGCGTTCGTAAAGCAGGCAAGAAAATTCGGGATAAACGCTATATACAATGAAATTATGTTTAAGCTAATAAGAGGGATCGAGCTTGGAATGGGTTAATGTTCTCTTAATTTCGATGCTTCCTTTTTCGGAACTTAGGGGAGCGATTCCTTATGCGGCATTGCTAAAAATAAACCCGTTAGAAGCTTATCTAACCGCAGTCATCGGCAACTTCATTCCGATCCCGGCTATAATATTCGTCTTATACAAAGCTGAACCCCTAATTTTGAGGATTCCCTTAGTGAATTCAGCTTACCTCTTCTTCGTCAGGAGAGTTATGAAGAAGAGAGAGGTTGTAGAGAAATACGGATACTTAGGCTTAGCCTTATTCGTTGCAATTCCACTACCCGTAACAGGTGCTTGGTCTGGAAGCTTGTTGGCATTTCTGATGAGATTGGATAAATTAAGATCTCTGATTTTTATTTTTCTTGGCATTCTAATTTCTGGATTCATAGTTTTGAGTTTAACCTACGGTATCCTGAACTTCAGTTCAATAAACTTTAAATAGTTGACTAAGTAAAAGTTCTACGATGCAATCTAATCCGAGCATTTTTATTTTATCTGATCAAAGCATCGAAGGAGCCTCTTTAGCTGTTAATATAGCCTCAAAAATATCGGATAACGTAATATGGGTTTGCGGAGAAAATCCGATTATAGCAGATAGGATAGCGAAAGCTTACGGCATCGAGATCGAAAGCCATAGCATCAGGTCTCTCAATATCGCAAATCTAAATGAAATCAGCATCCTATTCACGAAAACAATAGAGAACAAAAGGAGGTTCTCGATAATCATCTCTTTTCTATCAGAGCTTATTTTAGTTCACGGACTTGAGAAATCATTTTTATTTCTATCAAATATATTTAACAAGGTTGAAGATGGAAACGGAATTCTGATAGGGTTAATGATAAAGGATGCTCAAAGCAGAAGGGATGAGATTCTGATCTCAAGACTGTTCTCCGACATATTCTACTTACAGAGGGAGATCGGAAATGAAAATCCAAAACTGATATTGATCTCGGAGGCCCCGATAGGAGGAAAATTCGTTTTTGAACTAAAGCATAAAGGTTACAGAGTTGAGATAACGAAAGAGATTGAGGAGTATTTGAAAAAGTTAATTTCTTAAAAATTGTTAAAGATTGTTGATTCTCCCAAGCAAGTAGTAGGCAATTTTAGCGAGGTTGCCTATGTCAATTCTGCCGTTGTTGTTGAAATCCGCTGCCAAATCAGGCTTTGCTTTGCCGACAACCATATGTGCCACAAAAACAACTCCTATGTCCACATAGCCGTTGTGGTTGAAGTCGCCTTTGATAGCGAGATGTCGTGATTTGAGCATATTTGATTTCACTCCCTGTGTTGAAATATGAATCACATAACCACTCTCTTCAAGGGTTAGAACTCTGTTAGATTTGAGGGACAGACTCAGCTTGAATCCATCAGACTTACCTACATTCTTTCCTGTTATTACACTGATGTTAAGAACATACTCTTCCTCAACAACCTCAGGTATCGAGATCGTTACTATTCTTGTTTCAGTAACGTTCCAGTTTCCAGCTAAGTCTTTTCCATAGACTTTGAAGTTATACGTTCCATCGCTTAAACCTGTAACGTTGTAATACCAATTTTTGCCTTGCCCGTTCATCGTGATGTTAGCTCCATTCCAGTTGAGCAAAGCAATCGAAAGAGGTTCATTTGATGTTATGTTAACGAATACGTAGTCCTTATTGATAACAGAGTTGTTTGCAGGCGTAGGACTGACGAACGCTATTACAGGCGGTGTTGTGTCCTGCTCGAACAGAATTATGTTTATACCGCTTAGATCGGATGTTACATTTATGACATCTGCATTCGAGCAGTTTGTTTTGTTTATTGCATAGCCATGAGGCTCGTTTTCGTCAAATGTGAAGTTGCCGTTCACATCCATGTATGCCCTTATATAGTAACTACCTTCGGTTACATTTATCGAATAATCACCGGGAGATGAGATGTTTTCGAAATAGAGTGGAGATGGGAAGTCGCACGAGTAGAGGGCTTCGATGACTATCTCCCCTCTTTTCTCTCCGAAATAAAATATCTTTCCTGATATTTGATACTCCTGAATGGGCGGAGGAGCTTGGCCTTGGACTGCGAGTGGTAAGAAATCTGTGCTTTTGGAGTTTATTTGATACGGATCATCGCATATACCATCGTTATCGGAATCAGCACATGTTTGACTGAACCCGTTTCCATCCGGGCTGAGCCATGCGTTTCCTCCTAAATAGCTACCGCCGACTATGTTAATTCCAGCTTTCTTGCTTGTGTTCCACTTGGCACTGAAATCCACCTGAGAGTAAACGTTTTCTGTGTTGTTGAAGAGATTGTTGTACACAGTCAGATCTGGATTATAGACATTTGTTTGTCCGTAGTTTATGCCATAGTAGTTTTTGACAATCGTAGAGTTTGTTACCGTTATATCATTCACGTTGTAACCTATTCCTATGCCGTTGTCTGTGTTATTTCTGATTGTGCAATTATCAATTCTTATCAACCCGCTCGTTTTTTGGGATCACCCAGATCAATGCCATCCTGATTATTTTCAATTGTCGCATTCAGAATCTTAACGTTCTCAGCATGCTTTACCGAAATTCCAGCAATAATTATAACTGGGACAGTAAGTTTTAAAATCCCCTACGAAATAGTAAGAAAGACATGATAGCTGAGGTCGAGGCGATTAAATGGTTTTAATCGATATTTGCAAAAGTGAATCGATTAGAGTTACATATAAAAGCTTTCGAGAAGATATACGTAATTGAGCAGTTTTCGGAGGAGTTTAAAAGGGGCGTTTTACCTAACATATCTCTCGATTTTGAAGTGCTAAAGTTTGAGAGGAGGAGATGGAACTTTACAATATCTTTAAGAGTATAGCTGGGTAAAGGAAAAGCATCTTGCTTAACTATTGCAAAGATTTCTAATAGATTATTCAGATGCGAGAAAAGTTGTAAATATTTTAAGAGTCCCGTGTCCAGAACGATCGGTGTTTTAGTTCGCTGTAAGGAGGAAGCAAATAACCTTAAGAGAGAGATAGCAAAGGGTTTTTATTCTCTAATTTCTGATTTAGATGGAGTTGTGTAATCTGTTCAATAAAGCTCATATTACTCAATCCGCAAAACGCTGTTAGGGGGTATCGACACATGAAAGTTTTGGAGCAAAACCTGAGAAAAGGAGAAGGAGAAATTAAGCTCATACCTGAGACGATTGAAGATTTATGGCATCTGAAATACATAATAGAGCCGGGGGATATAGTTTTCTCTCTGACAAAGAGGGTTACTGAGAGCAGCGATAAGCTTAGGAGCGATAAGGAAACGGTCATCATCAGAATGGGCATAGAGGTTGAGAAGGTCGAATTTCACAAGTTTGCAAACAGGTTGAGGATAAGTGGCAAAATAATTTCGGGAATAGATCAGTCTGGCTATCACACGATAAATATAACGGAAGGAAAAGAACTAAGCATAATAAAGAAGTGGAAAGATGAGCAATTGAAAAGAATCAGAGATGCTGTCGAATCGTCCAATAAGCCTGAAGTCGTGATAGTAACGATAGAGGAAGGCGAAGCAATAATAGGCATGTTAAAGCAATGGGGTATCGAGGAGATCGGTGTTATAAAGGGTAGCTACGGGAAAGACAGGGGGGATAATAGAAGAGAATTCTTCGGAGAAGTTTATTCCACATTAAAAAATCTAAATTTTAAATACCTTATAATAGCAGGTCCCGGATTCGCTAAGAACGACCTTTACAACTTTATAAAAGAGAAAGATGCGAATATCGATGCAGTGATTGTTGATACATCTTCCATAGGGACGAGAGGCTTCATCGAAGTTTTGAAAAGAGGAGTTATAGATAGAATAGTCGGTGAGATAAAAATTGCGAGAGATGCCGGGTTCATCGATAAGCTATTGGAAGAGATTTCTAAGGATGGAAAAGCTGTTTACGGTATGGATGATGTGAAAAAAGCGTTTGAATATGGAGCGATAGAAACCTTGCTCGTAACAGATGAGTTCCTCAGGGAGCAGAGAGAGAAATGGGATATCGATTCATTCCTTAAAGATGTCGAGAATATGAATGCCGAGATAGTAATAATGAGTTCCGAGTTCGAGCCGGGAAAGAGATTGAACGCTTTGGGGGGAATTGCAGCTTTACTTAGATTTAAAATATGATCCTTCTTGATATACTAGACCAATCCTCATAACTCAGCATATCGAAAATTTTTTACCCAAGCAAATCGAATGTTATTAAATGAAATTCGCCATAGTAATTTTCGGTCTCGAAGATGTTGCAGAAGAGATTTCGTCGAAATATCCTCAAGCGGATGTTTTTTACGGAGTAGAGGATTTAGATACAGACTACTACGAATTCATATTCTTAATCTCAGAACTCGGAGGAGGAAATGGGGAGAAGCTGATATCCGCTATCAAAATGCTGAATTGCGAAATGATAATCTTCTGCACAACTTCAACAACTTTCGAGGGACTCGTTGTTAGCAGAACGCAAGCTCAGGAAATTCTTGAGAGCATCTCAGATTTCAGCGGTGCAATTCTAAGCGGCTTCCTGAGTTTTGAAGAGAAGGTTGAGGCTGCTGAGCTAATTCTCAATGAAAGGCTTAAATCGAAGCACAAACTTTAATAATTTAATTTAAAAAGCTAATAACGTGATAGTAACCTACTCAAAAAACGTGTTCATTCCGCTTACAGATTTCTGCAGAAACAAATGCTACTATTGCGGTTTCAGAAAAAACAAATCTATTATGGATGTGAAAGATGTTGAGGTGTTGCTTTTAAAGGCAAACTCAGCAACCGAAGCTCTATTCACTTTTGGCGAAAAAGCAGATGTTTTTAGGGAGGTTAGAGAATGGCTTAAAGCAAGGGGATTCAAAAATTTCATAGATTTCGTTGCTGAGATGAATAAGCTTGCGATCAAACACGGATTTCTGCCGCATACGAATGCTGGCGTTCTTGAAAAGAGCGAGCTTAAGATTTTGAAAGACTGGAACGCAAGCATGGGGCTAATGCTTGAACAAGCGGTCGAGCTTGAGTGCCATAAAGAAAGTCCGGGTAAGAAGCCAGAGGTGAGGATTAAAACCATAGCCAACGCAGGAAAGCTCGAAATTCCATTTACAACCGGAATTCTTATAGGCATAGGTGAAAACAGCTATGACAGAATGTATTCCTTAGAAGTTATAGCGGATTTAGCAGAGAATTATGGACATATTCAGGAAGTAATAATTCAGAATTTCTGCCCTAAGAAAGGGACGCCGATGGAAAATTGGAAAGAGCCGGAGTTTAAAGATATTGTCGAGGCTGTTGAATATGCGAAGAAAGTTCTGCCGAAGGATGTTGCGATTCAAATCCCGCCGAATCTCGTTGAAGATTTGAACCCTCTATTAAAGAGAGGAGCAAACGATCTGGGCGGAATTTCAGAGGTTACACCCGATTTCATAAATCCGGAGCATCCTTGGCCGGAGCTGAAAAAAATCGAAACTCGTTTAAATAGAGAATTCGTATTGAAGGAAAGACTGCCGATATATCCAAAATTCGTAATAGAAGGCTGGTATAGCGATAAGATTTCCTGCTTGGTTGAGGCTTACTCAGATGAAGAGGGGTTCAGATGTTGAATGCAGATATAAAAACTCTGATAAAAAGTCCCTTCAGAGCTTTTGAACTTGCGGATAAGCTGAGAGAGGATTTGAAGGGAGATATCGTTACATACGTCGTCAATAGAAACATAAATTTCACGGATATATGCGTAGGCTCATGCCTTTTTTGCTCTTACAGCAACAGAGAAAAATTCTTTTTGAGCGAAGAGGAAATAAAAGAGAAGGTTAGGGAAGCGGTAGAATACGGATGCACGGAAGTTACAATACAAGGTGGTCTATTTCCGAATCCGAGTATAGAGGATTACATAAGAATTCTGAGAGCAGTTAGAGAAGTTTCGGGGAGAATACACATCCACGCCTTCTCTCCGATGGAGGTTATGCATGTTGCGAAAAGCGAAAATATGGATGTAGAGGATGTTCTAAGGGAATTTAAGAGGGAAGGTTTGAATTCCATGCCGGGAACCGCTGCTGAAATACTTGTAGATGACGTAAGGAGGATAATATGTCCGAAAAAGCTGAAAACAGATGAATGGATAGAAGTTATAAAGACAGCACACAATATCGGAATCCCTACGACGGCAACAATGATGTTTGGGCATATAGAAAGCTGGGAAGATAGGTTAAGGCATTTAGAAATAATACGAAGGATTCAGGAAGAGACAGGCGGCTTTACAGAATTCATACCTCTGCCGTTCATGGATAAAAATAATAGATTGGGAAAGATTGCGAGTTCTCCAAGTGGTTTTGAGGATTTGCTCGTTATAGCGATTTCAAGGATATATCTCTATCCTTTAATAGAGAACATACAGGCGTCTTGGGTAAAGATGGGGAAGAAGCTTGCACAGGCAGCATTATACACAGGTGCAAACGATCTCGGAGGGACTTTGATGGAGGAGAATATATCTAAAGCTGCCGGAGCAACATCGGGGGAATTTTTGCCTGTGGATGAGCTGAAGAAGTTGATAATTGCAGCGAAAAGGATACCGGCTGAGAGGGATACGCTGTATAACATAGTAAGGTATGAAAGCTGAAAGCTACGCAGCCGGAACTGTGATCAATGCTCTCGCAACGTATAAAGGCGTGGCATTCGGGATAGATTTAAGGATGAGAGCTAAGTTCAGGCTTGAGAGCGATGCTAAGAAAGTGTTCATTCTCGAAGATGATGAACTTAAAACTAACCCGTTATTGAACAAAGTATTCAGAAATCTAAGCGGTGTTATCGAAATAAAAAGTGAGATACCTGAGAAAAGCGGATTGGGCAGTAGTAGTGCTTTCATGAACGTCCTGCTGATATTAGCTTCCAAAGCAAGAGGTTTCGAGATCGATGCAGAGAGGATTCTGAGATCGAATGCAAGAATAAGCTTAGAGCTTGGATTAAGCTACACAGGGGCTTTTGATGATGCATCCGCATCGCTTCTCGGCGGAATGGTTTTCTCAGATAACTTGAAGATGAAACTGATTAAAAGAGAAGAGATTCATGGCGATGTTCTAATTCTCCTTCCGGAATATGAAAGAGGAATCATAGATCTCAGAAAGATAAAAGAAGGCGGAGAAATCGTAGAGAAAGCCTTTGAGCTTGCGAAGCAAGGAAAGTTCAAAGAGGCAATGTTGCTGAATTCCATGCATTACTGTGAGAAGTTAAGAATGCCAATTGATCCGATAATAGCTGTTCAGAGCTTAAACGTTAATGCTGGTTTATCTGGAAATGGGCCGAGTTACGTTGCGTTTGGTGATGAGCTAAATGAAGTCGAAGAGATTTGGAGTAGCTTCGGCAAGGTTTTGAGGAGGAGAATTGTGAATGAACCAGTAGAAAAATTAAAAATCCCGAAAACTTTATTCTTCAAAGGATAAATTTTTAATCTCCCGATAGATTCATATTTGATGGAATTCGTTTCGCATCCGTTAATAAAGCCTAAAACGGTTGAAAGGAGAGGATATCAATTAGCTCTCGCAGCCTCAGCATTGTTAGATAACACGCTAATCGTTTTACCCACCGGCTTAGGGAAGACTGTCGTTGCACTACTTGTAATCGCTTCAAGGCTATTAAATTACGACGGAAAGGTTTTGTTTCTTGCCCCAACGAAGCCTTTGGTTGAGCAGCACAAATCCTTTTTGAGAAGAACTTTGAATATCGAAGAAGAGTTGATCAATTCTTTGAGCGGTGAGGTTCAACCTGAGAAGAGACCTGAGATATATGAGAAATCGAAGATTATAATCTCTACTCCGCAGGTCATAGAAAATGATATCATCGCCGGAAAGCTCGATCTAAAAGACTTTGTTCTTGCGATCTTCGATGAAGCTCATAGAGCGGTAGGAAATTACTCTTACGTATTCATAGCAAAGGAATTCATGAATAAGGCTAAGAACCCGTTAATACTTGCTATAACCGCATCTCCCGGAAGCGATGAGGAAAGAATAGAGGAGGTCCTTGAGAATCTCTTCATAAGGAACCTCGAAATAAAAACTGAATACGATAGGGACGTTCAGCCATACGTATTTCAGAAAGAGATAGAGTGGGTGAAGGTAGATATACCTGATGAATTTGCAGCAATCAAAAGGGGATTCGAGAAAGCTTTGGAAATGAGATACAAGAAGATAAGGAGGTTACTTGATATCGATCTTAAGAATGCAACGAAAAAAGAACTGCTGGCACTTCAAGAGGCTTTGCAAAGTCAGGCAGCTGAAAGTGGAGAGCAGAGCTATTTTGAGGCTCTTTCAGTTCTTGCGGAGATAATGAAGATAATGCATGCGATTGAGCTGATAGAGACACAGGGAATAGAGGCATTAAAGAAATATCTCAGGAGGTTGTTTAAAGAGGCAAAATCGAGAGGTAGTAAGGCATCGAAATCTGTTTTCGAAGACCCTATCTTCAGGGAAAGCATGATAAGAGCTTTAAAAACAGATATAGAGCATCCTAAGGTAACCAAGCTGAAAGAGATATTAAAGGAGGAGTTTGAAAAAGATAGGGATTCGAGAGTAATCGTATTCGCAAACTTCAGAGACACGGCAGAGAAACTTGTTGAAGAGCTGAAATCATCTGGATTTAAGGTTGAGAAGTTCATAGGTCAGGCGAATAGAGAGGATGAGAGAGGGATGAGCCAGAAAGCGCAGATGGAGATTCTAAATGCATTCAGAAGAGGAGATATTAATGTTCTCGTAGCAACAAGCG
>CAZVXC010000010.1:0-10083 GCA_964631435.1 uncultured archaeon
TTATTAACGAGACAGCTAACCTTTCCGAATTCATCAACAACCTCTTTCATATTCAGAACATCATTCCAGTCCCCGACATCAGCTTTAACCGCAATAGCCTCCCTTCCGAGTTCTTTTATCTTCGCAATAATCTCATCAACAAGTTTTCTGCTTCTATCGCTAACATAATTTAAAACTAAGTCCGCTCCGTTCTTCGCTGCCTCGATAGATATCGCTCTGCCGATACCCCTTGATGCCCCGGTTACGAGCATAAGTTTGTTACTGAGTTTCATAGTGCTAATTTTGACGTTTGCCATATATATTTTTTTACTTTCATATATTTTTAAAATTATTAACTAATTTTTCACCTGAATAATACTTAAATGGACTGAAAAAGTATCTGAAAATTGAGCAAAAAATAATGATTATTCCTTTATCAGTATTATCTTGACAATATCTCCCTCTGATAGGTTTAGTGCTTCTCTTTCGATCTCAGGTATCGCAATTCTGCCACCCTTCTGGATTCTTGCCCTGAAAACAGCCTTATTGTTGCAGTTTAGAAAGTTAAGATACGCCTCAAAAATAGTCCTCTGATTTTCCTGAATCTTGTCTGTGAAAGTTTCTATCATCTTATCGTAATAATCTGTGATGAAATTTATATAGGACTCGATAAGATTCTTTTGATAATATAATATCCTATCTATAACTGTCCCGGCGATCTTATCATCCAATTTAGAATTTAAACCCTTTAGCTCCTCAATCATGGTCTCACAACAGTATGTATATACTTTAACCTCTATAAACCTTTTGGGGATTAAATTTTTCAACGCAATCCGGCTACTATATCAAAATCGAAAATATTTTCACAAATTCTCTTGATCTCGAATTCATCGCTCAGAATTTCCGCAATCTTTTTAGGACTCGGAAAACGCTTTATTACTTCCGTTAAATAATCCGCATAGCTCTTCCCGATATTGATTTCAAGAACTCTTGAGAGAATGTATTTTGTAACCTCTGGCATATTCAAATTCAAATCTTTGATCGCCAGAATGCCGTTATCCCTCAAAACCCTCTTAGCTTCGGACAACGCTGCATTTATATCCATATCATGCAGAGAGAAGAACATCGTAACCAAATCGAACGTTTTATCCTTGAAGGGCATTCGTATAGCATCTCCACGTATGCATGAGGTTAATCTACACATACCTTCCGAGCTATCAATCCCTACGATATCGGAGTTTGGAAAGATGATTTTAAGGACGTCCATCAACACCCCGCTTCCGCATCCGACATCGAGAATTCTTTCTGGTTGGATGTAAGGGCTTAGACTCTTTGCGAATATGCAGTAATACCATCTGAACCTCTCAGACCACTTGGCGTATTTGATAGCGATGGAGTTATACACAAAACTTTATTTATCTCGCATAAGTCATAAAGGTTATGATAGATGAGATGCTAAAAACATTCAAAGCTCTGAACGAATTCACCATGACATTACTCGACCCGAACACTTATTTCAGAGATGTTAAGCCGGAGGAATTCCAGAAATTCCTGATAGATTTTGCAAACGGCGTTGCTCAGATTTACAGGCTTAGTTTCGAAACTTCTCTAAGAATTATGGCTGAGTTGCCTAAAGGTGATCCAGAGGTTATGCTGAATATCTATCTCAATTACATATCTCAGATGGAAGATATATTTGCGGAAATGTCAGATAACGATGTGATCGCCGCATATATCAACGCATTAAACAAAGCTTACCTCAGATATCTTATGCTGATCCAGAATTTGAATAACGCCGCACTCCACAGCTTGGGCTTAGCATCAAGAAAGGACATAATCGCCTTAGCTGAGGCTTACGTCGATCTTAAAGGGGATATAAAGAGAGAAAGCAGAAGGTTGTTGAAAGAAATTAGGAAAATGAGGGATGAGATGAAGGTGAGAGAATGATACCTTACCTTCTTTCCGAATACCTTAGGAATTCGAGAAGGGCATTAAAGCTTGCGGAATGGTTCTTAAAAAACAACGAAATCCTGCCGTTCGATGAGGACAAGCCATATGTAATACCGAATGTCGAAGTAGGTCAGACTGAGAAGGTTGAGATATTCAGTGATGACGGAGTTAAGCTCTACAGATACCTGCCGAGAACTGAGAAGCAATACGAGACGCCCTTAGTAATAGTTTACGCTTTAATAAACAAACCATACATCCTCGATCTGTATCCTGAGAGAAGTGTTGTAAGGAGATTTCTCGATGCGGGATTTGATGTTTATCTAATAAAATGGGGGGATGCTACAATAGCGGATCAATTCGGTCTGAACGAATACATAGACATATTCCTGCATGACTTCATAGATGAGGTAAAAGATTACGCGGGAGTTGATAAAGTTTCGATTCTCGGCTACTGCATGGGAGGAGGCTTCTCAGCGATATATTCAGCCTTATATCCTGAGAATGTCAGGAATCTGATCTTAATGGCTTCAACTCTATACTTCAGCAAAGAAATCGGCGGCTTGGTCAGATTCTCTGACAAGAGATTTTTCGATCCGGAAGATGTGGTTGCACCTTTCGGCTACATTCCAGCTTGGTTCTTAGCGGAGAGATTTAAGGTTCTGAGACCTCTGGAGAATTACGTTACCAAATACATAAACATGTTTCTGAACGCTGACAAGGAAGGATTTCTGGATATGTTTTTCAGGATGGAAAGATGGATACACGATGGAGTCAATATCGCTCCTTACGCTTACGTGGATTACGTGAAAGAGCTTTACCAGAACAACGCCTTATGCGAGGGAAAATTGTTCATATACGGAAAGAGGGTTGATCCGAAGAGAATTACCATGCCTATTGCAGTCGTTGTGGGCAGGAAAGATCATCTCGCTCCTCCCGAAAATACGACAAAATTCTTAGACTACGTCGGAAGCAAAGATAAAGCCATATTCGAAGCAGATGTCGGGCATGTAGGCCTGGTTGTTTCGAGGAAAGCTGTAAAGCTGTGGGATGATGTGATAAACTGGATATCGAAGAGGAGTGGATCAAAGATAAAGAGGGAGATTTAGCAAGAATTTTAAGCAGAGAATGAAAGGGTATCTGAATGAAAAAGGTTGTCGCAACGGGAACATTCGATATCATCCATCCGGGACATATAAGATTCCTCGAAGAGGCTAAGAAGCTTGGAGATTACTTAGTCGTCATCGTTGCGAGAGAGAAAAATGTTAAGCATAAACCAAAGCCCGTTATTCCAGAAGAGCAAAGAAGAAGAGTTGTTGAGGCATTAAAGCCCGTTGATGAAGCAATACTCGGAGACGAAAACGACATCTTCAAGCCGATTGAAACGATAAAGCCGGATGTAATAGTCTTAGGATACGATCAGTATTTCGATGAAGATTGGCTCAGAGAAGAGCTTAGGAAAAGGGGGATTCGATCAGAAGTCATCAGGATAAGAGCTAAGGAGGAATGCGAGCTTTGCAGTTCTGCGAAAATTGTCGAGAGAATACTCAAGATTGCTCCAGAACGTCTAAGACAGATGAGGAAACCTTAATGTTCCTGAAGAAGTCCTCTGTTGCATTTATTAAAGCCCCTATTTTATGCGTGCTAATCTCAACGATTAATTTACCATCCTCATACCGAGACTTAGCCCAATCCAGATCATCAGGCTTTAAAGCATTAGCCACTATTTCGGCATCTTTAACATCGAATTCAAGCCTTATTTTAAACAGCAAAGCCTATCAACCTCCCTTATAAATTCTTCAACGCTATCGGCACTTATATTTGCACCTGCGGCAACAGCATGCCCTCCTCCTCTTCCTCCAACCTTTTCAGCGGCGATTTTCATAACATCGGCGAGATTTATTTTCTCAGCCATTTTAGCATTCGATCTCGCTGAAACCTTTACTCTTCCGTCTTTCTTTATGTTAACAGCTATGAACGGCCTATCGCTGAAAAGGTATCTTGAGAAAACGGATGCTATCGGACTCGTGAACGTTCCATTTTCCATTATAAGATACCTTATGCACTCGCCTTCCTTAACATCGTTCCTTCTTTTCTCGATTTCCTCATGAATTTCCGTAACGAAACTCTCCCACAAAGCCATGCCTTTCTCGACGAATCTCTCATCCCTCATGCATATGGCAAAGCCTATCGAATGAGAAGCTTTTCTTCCACTCGCATTCACGACCTCGCTCATCATCACAGCGTTCTTTATAAGCTCATCTCTGAGATAAAACTTCTTCCCTATGAAATTATCGACGACACCGATATAAGCGTTCATTCTTAGAATTCTTAAGATTATACCATTCGCAAGTCTTCTTTCCTCATCTCTCGTAAGCTCATCAAACTCTTTATCTCCATCTATGCCCACAGTTTTCAAAAATTCCTCAAGCTCATCCTCCTTAGAATAGAAATCGAGGAAGGGGTCTAAACTTAACCTGAGAACATCCCTCACTTTTCCTGAGATTAATCTTAAACCGCTCTTTTCCTCAATAAAACCTTTTTCCACGCCTATTTTAACGATTTCAGCATTTCCCCCGATGATCTGCTGCTTATCTCCGAGCATGCCTAAGAGGGAGATTGCAGTCAGATCGTAGTTGTCTCCGAGTTCTTCTGCAACAACGAATGCTGTTCCACTTGCAGAAAGCTCGTAAGAGCCGTCGATGCCTGCTAAATGCGGATTTACATGGGCAAATTCCCTCTTCGCTTCCACCCTGCCTGTGGGGTAGTGATGATCTATAACGACTATATCCGAATCCAAAGAAGATACAACATCGGGATAACCGCTTCCCATATCTGCGAATATTACCAATTCTTCATCGCATTCAACACCCTCATTCAATCCGCTTAAGAAGGAGACATGAAAATCTATGCCGAGTCTTAATAATGCGGTCGCAACTATCGATGCGGATGAAATACCGTCTGCATCGTAATGTGTGAAAACTCTTGCAAAGCTATGCTTCCTTATAATCTTCGCAGCTTTCCTCGCTTCGACTTTAAGCAATTCGAACATGGAATCCGTATAAAAAAAGTGTAGAAAAATTTTACTTAAATGCCGGGATAATCTCCTTCCCAATTAATTGAATTGATTTCTTCTTATCGGGCCCTATCGGAGAGCCTGCAACGACTTGGGTAACTCCGGATTTCGATAATTCCTTGATCCTCTCTATAACCTCATCTGGGCTGCCGCTTATACTGAAGCAGTCGATCATCTCATCTGTTACAGCCTTTCCAACTCCAGCCCAGTCTCCCTTTGTGAATGCGTTATTTAAAGCCTCTCTAACCTTATTAACATCATCCATGCTTATTCCGTGCCTTTCAAATATAACCTCCGGCGATCCGGCGACTATGAACGCAACAACGATCCTCGCAGCATTCCTCGCTTTCTCTCCGTTCTTATCCACGCTCATTGAAGCGTATGCTACCGTGTCGAACTCATCCCTGCTCTTTCCTGCTTTGCTTAATCCGGCATCTATGTTCTCCTTAGCTGCCTCAAAATCTCTCGGATGCGATGCATTAATCAGAACACCATCTCCGAGTTCTGCAGCAAGTTGAAGCATTTTTGGCCCCTGAGCGCCGAGATATATCGGGATGTTGCCAGCTTTGAAGTCAAGTCTTGCACCGTTGAACTTGAATATCTTTCCGTCATATTTAACGGATTTTCCTGAGTGCAAGGCTCTTATTATCTCAACCGCTTCCCTCATTCTTGCAAGCGGTTTCTCCCACGAGATTCCAATTCTTTCAAACGTAACCTTATCACCCGCTCCGATTCCTAAGACAGCTCTTCCGTTGCTTATCTCGTTTATTGTAGCTATGGCTGAAGCCGTCAATGCGGGATTTATGTGGTATGGGTTCGTAACGCCTGGCCCGATGTTTATCTTATTCGTTTTCAGTGCCAAAATTGTCAGCATCGAATACACATTTCTGTTGTTGTAGTGGTCTGTAATCCATGTGTATTCAAAACCGCTTTCCTCAGCCAATTTCACATAGTATTCAAGTTCGTAGTATTTCATATTTGGGACAAACTCAATTCCAAACTTCATGTTACTATTTCGCAAATGGAATGTATAATTCTTTCGGTTTGCGATGTTCAGAAAGGGTTAAGGTGGTAAGTGATCGAAGAGTTCGTAGTGAATTAGCTCTCTTGAAAGCTTACTGTTAGTTACTATTCACTCAAGCTCCTCCACTTTAACCCTCCAGAGGGAATTTATTATTGTAGCAAGCTTGGGATTCTTAAATTTGTTTATGAGCCTGAAATCCTTAGGATAACCGATGAATGGATCGATAGACTTTTCTTCAGCATTAACAACCCAAATCTTGAATCCGGACCTTTTCACGTCTTCAGAATGCCTTACGAAAAATCTTAAGAAATTCGTTATCTCTTTCTCTGTCAGAACGACTATGACGTATTCTCCATCGAATCTTTCTGCAATACCTTTATGCGTTTCAATATCTTCAGCGACATCGTCGATTAGAGAATAGTAGATTCCGTATTTGTATTTGTCCTTCCTGTATTCTCTTATCAGACCATCTTTAACTCTGTATCCCTCGAAGAATCTATCTGTAACCTCAATCATCGTTTCGAATGAATCTATAAGCCTCTTCGACTTAACGTATTCGTCGTAAGCCGATTCAAATTTATCCTTCGTTAACTTGCAGGTATGCGTATGCCTGAATTTTACGCTCTCAATTTCCAACTCTTCCGAATAGTGCAGGCTGTGTATGGAAAGAGGTTCCGAACATAAACTTTCTACAACGCTTGACAGCATTTCGCTGTAATCAAATCCAACAGATCGAGTGCCGAAGTATTTTAGCATGCACCTCATAGCATTTCTCTTTATCTCCTCTTCGCTCGTAACCTCTCTATCGCTCATCCTCTCGGAAACTAATTTGACTATCTTTGCAACATCATCCATTATCTCATCTCACAACCGGAATTTTAAATACCTTTCTCGAATTTCCAAAGTTTGAAAAACACCTTCTTGCATCTCTCATAGCTCAGATTGTTAACGAATCTAACGAGCTTCTGTTCGTGTGTGAAATGAGGAAATGAATCGCTTTCTGGAACGATTTCCTCCTTTTTTGTTAGCGTAACGTAAATCAACGATCTCGCAGCCAAAAGCTCCCTATCGCAATCGAAATCGTATATGAAAGACTTTGTCAAAACATTTCCGGGATTTTCGATGTATTTTATATTCAATCTCTCAGCTATAAGCTCAGGAATCGAAACGGTTTCAGCATTCAAGATTTCTGCAAGTTTGCTGTGCATAACTCCCGCCTCTATTGCTATATTCTCTTCCTCAAGCTCTAAAATACTCTTAGCTCTCATCTCATCTCTCATAACAAATCTCTGAGCATCTGCCTTAGCAAAATCTATTACCCTGCTTACTATCTCATCAAAATCGCCCCTCATAAAAGATTCTACGTAATCGAGATATGCCAAATTTACTTTCCTCTCCATATCTCTAACCTTCTCATCTCCCGCATTGTATCTGCTGAGCTTCTCTACCTCTTCAAGATAAGGCTCGATCTGCAAGATATCTTTGCCTTCCAGCTCTTTAAGCATCTGAATTAGTTTCGATGTATATACAGGAAATTGCGTGTCTATGAGATTGACGTAAGCTTCAACACTTATATTACCTTTCAACACCTCCTGAAAAACTTCATTTCTCGGCTCTTCAAGAACGATGACCTTAGCTTTCTCAAATTCCAATTTCATGAATTGCAGATTCTCAACTCTGTGTGAAGTGAAGATGACTTTCATACCTCTCATTCAACTTCCGATTTTTGAGTTTTATCCTTAATTAATAATTATTCAGTTTCTATGAATTCCATCAAAACCTCCTTTGATATATATACTTCGCACGGAAGTATTATATGGGTGATAGGATGATAGAAATCAAGTTAATCACATCTCCGAAGTGTCCATACTGTCCGAAAGCGAGGGAAGTTGTTAGAAGGCTTGTAGAGTCGGATAGAGATGTAATTGCGATTGAGCTTAGTGTAACGACGGATGAAGGATTGAAAGAGGCATTAAGATTCGGTATAAGCGGGGTTCCTGCGATAATAATAAATGACAGGCACATTCTGTTGGGAGTTCCAAGCTTGGGGGAGTTAAGGAGGCTTATTGAAGAATTCAAGAATAATTGAGGTGGTGAGATGAAGGTTTTGAACGAGGAAAATTTTGATGATGCGATAAAAAACGAGAAGCTCGTTGTCGTTGACTTCTGGGCTGAGTGGTGCATGCCGTGCAAGATGCTGACACCGATTTTGGAGAAGCTTGAGAAGGAGTTCAAAGATGTCGTATTTGCTAAGGTGAATACTGACGAGAACCCGAATTTGGCCTTTAAATTCGGAATATTCAGCATACCTACTGTGATAATGTTTTACAAGGGCGAGATAGTTAATAGCTTCATAGGTGCGATGCCTGAGAGCTTCGTCAGAACGGAGATTGAAAAAGCGTTGAAGAAAGTAATGGAAGTATGAAAGTGATAAAATACGGGAATTGCAGAATAGACGTCGGACTGTGCAATCTAAGATGCCCATACTGTGTTCATCTAAGTCAGAAAGCTGAGGATACGGATGTTAAAAGAATCGTCGAGGAGCTTAAGGATTGTAAGCATGTTTACATCGGAGGAGCGGAGCCTACGATACATAAAGACCTGATAGAATTGTTAAAATCTTTGAAAGAAAAAGGGATAGAGGTTACTCTGAAAACGAACGGTTATCTGAGTAAGGTTGTAGAGGAAGCTATGCCTTACGTGGATAAATTCGTTTTCGAAATAAAGGGAGATCTCGATGACATAAAGACCATAGCCTATCTTACCGGAATAAACGAGGCTAAGGCTAAGAGATACGTAGCGAATTTGCTCAAAAGCATTGAACTCACAAGGAAAAACGGAAAGAAAATAAGACTTTGGTTCAGAGCGATTCCGGGGTATATAGATGAGAGAACGTTTGAGAAGATGCTCAGGAAGGTTGGGAGAGTTGATGAAGTCTTGGTATATCAATTCCTCGCAAGAAAAGACTGGGACAAGCCATTCAACAATGCAAAAAAGCCGGATTACGATTTCGTCAGGAAACTTGCGAAGATTGCGAAGAATTATGCTCAAGAGGTGATCTTGGTTGGTGAGAAAAGAGAGGTGATATGAGTTGCCGCCAGCGGTCTTAGGCTGTCAGGGTTGCGGGAAATGCAGTCAGGTCTGTCCTACGGACGCTTTAATAAGGAGAGGCGGAAAAGTTGTTGGCGTTGATGCTGAGAAGTGTAAGGAGTGCTACGAGTGTGTTAAGGTATGTCCATACGGAGCATTAATAAAGATGGATTAAAAAATATTTACAAGGATGATGTTGCGTTAAAAGGATTAAGGCTTGTTGAGAAGTATAGTAGGAGCGGCGTTATTCCGAAAGAGGAGATAGATGAAGAACTTCTTTTATTCCTCGATTCCGAAAGACTTGCATTTCCATCTGCGTCCTTCAAAGACTCCTTATCGTGGAGCATGAGGTTTCTGATACTAAGCGATCTCGAAATACCGTATATAGTAAGATACATATTCCTAAACGATTTTGACTGGAGAAAAGCTGTCAAGGCATATTTCGAGAAGGTAGGGGAGGAAAATGCGGAGGATTTTGTTAAGATCGTTGAGGAAATCCTTAAGAGAAGAAGGAAGTTCCTAATATCCGGAAATGAGATCACTGATATCAGTATGAAATTCGGTAGAGATGGGGGAGTCGTTATAGCCGAGCTTAAAGGAGCGGGAATAATAAGCCCTTTCTGGGGTTGCGGAAAGCTATTTTCGAAAATCGAAAAGATTTACGGCAGTCCAGTTTATGAGATAAACAGATTTTTAATAAAGCTCTACGAAATCACTTAAGCTCGTCCCACTTCCTCCTTCTTCTGTATCTCTTAATCCCCTTGTAAACTGCGAAGATCACAATTAAAAGACCTATTAAAGTGGCACCGTAAGTAATTATCCTTCCCCTGTTCTCATTTATCCATTTCGTAGCCTTCTCAACGAAGCCGAGATTGAAGTTCTGAGCTTTCGGTGTTGTTACACTCGCAGATATCTTAGTGATTAAGGAATTAATTCCCTTCAAATACGAACCTGCTTTATTTATAAC
>CAZVXC010000010.1:10093-19206 GCA_964631435.1 uncultured archaeon
AACCTCAAGCTCCGACAACTTCGTAAACATCTTGTTAAGCATGTCGTTTGCATTATCTATAAGCAGAGAAACCTCTTTTTCCTTAACGAGCGTTTCAGCATCGCTTAACAAGTTTCCAGCCTCTGTGAGGGTCTTATCCGCATTCACGTAATCTTTGGAATTAAACAGATCTTTGCCCTCATCTATCTTTTTCTTAGCATTGTTAAGCTTTATCTTTAAATCAGAGACCAAGACACCCTTCTTCTCAAGCTCATTAGCCTTATTGCTGAGTTCACTGTATTTATTTTCCAAGCTCGATATGTAACTTGAGAAAGCAGTGGGATTTACAACTCTTATCTTAACAGGCTCTATCGCATTTTCCGCATCCTGAATTTTGATGTATAATGCCGTGATTTCAGCGATTCTCGAGTTAATTTGTGGAACAGTTCCTTTGACTTCGACGACTATCTCACTAACTCCGCCTTCAGGTCCGTAAACTCCGACGGCAATGTAATTCTTTTTAACCTGATTGATGTAGCTTGCGCCTGAGGAATATTCGACCGTAACCTTAATACTCGGTGAATCGAGAGAGGTGTTGAATTCATAGAGTCTCGCATTGGTTATCGTTCCCCCGATAAGTTTAGCATCATTCTCAGTCTTTGGCTGGATCGTAAAATTGAAGGAAATCTTTTCTCCGGGGGTGTAATAATTTTTAAGCTTTGGCTCGATTATAGGCTCTGCGAAGTTGTCTTTTGTTAGCGTTTCGAATGCGTTGGCGATGCCTACTAAAAGCATCAAAGCTATCAATGCAATCACTATTCTTTTTTGCATGAATCAATTAATCGACACTGAAATTTAAGTTTTGCTAAAGTATCTGTAAAGCTATCCTTCTTTTCCTTCTTCTTGTGTCAAAATTTATGACAACTATTTGCTGCCAAGTTCCGAGTATAAGCTTTTTGTTTTGGAATGGAACGACTAAGCTCGGCCCTACTATTGCTGCCTTTACGTGAGACGATCCGTTATCGTCTCCCCAAGTTTTGTGATGTTCGTAATGATCCGAATAAGGAGCTATCTTTTCCATAACTCTTGGAAAGTCTTTTTTCAGTCCCGGCTCGTATTCGATCGTCGTTATCGCTCCAGTTGACCCTATGTTAAATATCAAGACAGCCCCTTCACTTTTATCGCTTTCCTCAACAAACTTCTGGACCTCGTGAGTTATGTCAGCCATTCCATCTTTTTCAAGCTCAACCTCTATTATCTTCATCTCAATCACCCAACGCTTTTTTTACCGCATCCTCCGCATCTCTTGCCAATATCAAACCATCTATCTCTACGGGAGGCTTGTATGCAACAACCTTCTTCCCCTCTTTGAGAGCGATAGCCATCTCAGAAAGCGTTCCGTAGCTTCCGCCGATTGCAATCAAAACATCGCTCGAATGGACTATTATAACATTCCTCGCATGCCCCATATTTGTTGCTATTACTATATCGCAAAATCTATTCGCATCCCGCCTATCCTTACCCGGTATAACTCCGATAACGAAACCGTCTCGACTCTTCGCTCCTTTGCTAACGGCTTCCATGACACCGTATAAACCGCCGTTTATTATGATAACGTTCCTCTCAGCCAAAAGCTGTCCTATTCTGTATGCCACATCGCAGACGTCATCGTAGCATCTTCCGCTGCCTATGATACCCACTTGCATAATCTCCATAGCTTTATTTTTCATCCGTTTTGAATATAACGTTATGCTCGAAAGAGCGATCGATCCGACGAAGATAAATCTGGAGGAAGATTGCATAGAGATGGATGAGTTGTTCGTTGGAGAAAGGGTTAGAGAGGGTTTCGAGATCAAAGGATTCGAGCTTGCTGAAATAGGTGAAGGAGATGGAATAGAGATTGTGGGGGAGTTTAATGGCCTTTTAGGCATCCACGTTATCGTATCAGGTATTAGCGAAGACTCGGTTCAAGCTATCGAAGGTATGTTCAGCGAGATAATAAACAGAATGAAAGGTGTGGAATACAGATTCAGGAAGGAGAATGTGAGGATTTTGGTTTCTCAAGATGCGATGGAATTTTTCACACCGGAATGCGTCGGGAAGGCGATATACGATGCTGTAAAGGAGATTCCCGCTGTAAAGAGTGTGAAGGTCAGGATAATATGCGATGAAGATGAATTCAACAGAGTTATAGAGATTGCGCGAGCGATTCATAAGGAAAGAGAAGAGAAGCTAAAAAGGTTGAAAGAGGGGGATGTCAATACGTTTTACGCATGCCTATCTTGTCAGGTCTATTTGCCTAATCATGCGTGCGTGATAACGCCCGAAAGACCTTCTCCATGCGGGACGATTTACAGCGAAGCGAGGGCTGCGGATGAGCTTAAAATAGTCCACTACTACAACCCCGTAAATAGAGGAAAGGTCATAGATTCCAATGCTGGAGAATATGAAGAAGTAAACGAATTTATTAGAGAGAAGAGCAACGGGACTGTTGAGAGGGTCAAACTTCATTCAGCATTATCCTTCCCTCCTTCGACAGGTAACTACGCAGAGGCTATAGTTTTTTACATCCCGGAAAAGGGCGGATTTGGGATCGTTGATAGAAGTTACAAAAAGAAAACACCTATTGGCTTAACATTCAGCGAGATAGAGAAGCTTATAGTCGGCAGCCAAGTGGAAGGTTTCGTCGGTGTTAGCTTCGCATATTTGGCATCCGAAAGTTTTCTGAAAGGAGATTCCGGATGGAGAAAAGTTGTGTGGGTCTCTCCGAAAATTTATGAGTTCATCATGGATTTCCTGCCTGCGGAGATATTAAAAAACATAGAGACATCAACTTAAACCTGATGATAAAAATAGATGGAAGCTACGGAGAGGGAGGAGGGCAGATACTAAGGACTGCAATAGCTCTATCTTGCGTTACCGGGGAGAGCGTGGAAATCTACAATATAAGAGCGAACAGGCCTAGGAAAGGCTTGGCTATGCAACATCTGAAAGGGGTTGAGGCTGCGAAGCTTATAAGCGACGCTGAAGTTGAAGGATTAAGGCTCGGTTCGACGAGAATAATTTTCAGGCCGAGGAGGGTTAAGGCGAAGAATCTGAGAATAGATATCGGGACTGCAGGTAGCGTTACACTAATCTTCCAAACAATTCTGCCTCCTTTGCTAACAGCCGATAGAGAGGCGAGGATAGAGATAACCGGAGGAACGGATGTCCAATGGAGTCCGAGCATAGATTACTTTAGATTCGTTACTTCAAAAGCTTTAAAGGAGATGAACGCTGACTTCAGCATCGAACTCGTAAAAAGAGGTTACTATCCTAAGGGAGGAGGGAAAGTTGTGCTTTACGTTAATCCATCGAACCTTTCTGGAAAGGCTTTCGAAGCTGAGAGATGCGATGTTGTTAGAGGCAAATCACATTGCAGCAATCTTCCGAAGCACATTGCGGAAAGACAGGCTAAAGCTGCTAAGAGCTTCTTAGCTGAAAGAGGGTATAATGCGGAGATAGAAATAGAGACTCAGAGAGGTTTTTCAACTGGTTCAGGAATTACGCTTTTCTGCGGGTATAAAGGTGGTGTCGCATTAGGTGAGAAGGGAAAGAGAGCGGAGAAAGTTGGAGAGGAAGCTGCTATGAAGATATACGATGAATTGGAAAGTGATGCAACATTTGACAAGCATTTAGCGGATCAGGTTATGTGCTTTGCAGCCATAGCGAGAGGTGAGACGGAATACACGACATCAGAGATAACTAAGCATATTTTAAGCAACGAATACGTAATAAACAAATTTTTCGAGAGATGCGTTGAGATTGAAGGTAACAGAATTAGAATTAGAGCTTAAGCTCTCCCTTTACTTTCCCCATGAATTATCGAACTCGCAACTAAATGAGCCAACCTGAGAGCTTCCGGAACGTTCCCCTTCAGCTTCGACTTCTCAAGAAACTCCAAAGCCTCGTCTAAGCTACATCCTGAGATTTGAATGAAGAGGTTATCAGCTTTATAAACCTTTCCGGCTTTTTCTATCATCTCTTTTCTTACATCGCCGTCTTCGAAGTTCTTAAGGGCATCGAATATCGCATCAAAATCGGGCATCCTCCTCATCACAACAACAACAGGAATATTAAGTTTCTCGTAGATTTCGTGAATGTCTGCGATATTAAAACCGCCGAAGGTTATGCCATTGAGAAATATACACTTTATCTGCCTTCTAAACTTAGATTTAGAAATCATCTTTATTATAACTTGAGTTGAGTCGAGACCATCCACGCTTATTCTTCCAACCATGAATCCGTCAACGTAAGCGTTTCCCTGAGTAACGCAACCGACAATCACGCAATCCTTTCCTCTGAAGCTATCGTCTATCCCAAGAAATCTCCAAACTTTCAACATTTGTAATGTTCCCTGAATTTTATTCCGTCGATTTCTCTTAGCTTCTCTTCGTCATCGGCTCTGACTATAAAATCGTAATCGTAGAAAACATCGTAAACCTCGTCGAAAATTTTCATTAGCTTAGCTTTAATCTCCTCTCTCCTGCTTTTATCAACCCAGAGTTCGAAATACAAAATTTCCACCTAAAAAATTAGGATGTCGCTGCGGCTTTAGCCTTCTTGCTCTTAATCTTCTTAAGCCTTATTATATTCTCCCTATCCATCTCCTCAAGCTTGAAAGTTATGTATCTCGCAGACTCTTCCATATCAGGTATTACCTTGAACTCCAAAGCATTAACTCTCCTCTTAGTTCTGTCTATCTCCTCTATAAGCCTCTTTAACGTTGTTTCAATCTCAGCTACCTCGAGTATGGCGTCTATTAATGCTTCGTAAGCTTCGACAGCCTCATCTATCCTCGCCGTAGTTCCGATGATACCGTAATTTTTTTCGGAGAGAGGCTTTCTGACTTTTTCCCTTTTTATAACAGGAACAACGACACCCATTATATTTTTTCTTTTGAGACTGAATACGGGAGATTTCTCAACTGATAACGCAATCGATTTAACAGCAATTACGCCATCTGCAGCCATAGCCAATGCGAGTTTTTGCTGAGCCTCCCTGTATCTATCGATCATCTCGTATATAACTCTCTTCGCGTCTTCTAATATCGTTCTGAACTCCATTATTAAGCCGTCTCTTTTCATTTTAAGCAGGTCATGTCCCTTCTTAGCCATCGCAATTCTTCTTCTCAGCTTTATCAGTTCCATTCTTGTTGGCTGAACCTCTGGCATTTTTATCACCAAAAAATTGAGAAATTATTTCTTGGTTAATTCAGCTTCAGCTTCCTCAGCCTTCTCTTTCTCTTCCGCACTCTCCTTCTTTCTGTAAGCCGGATGATACTTCTCTATAAACTTCCTCTCTATCTTGAACAGCTCTTCCTCAGGAAGCATTGCTAAGAGTTCCCATCCGAGGTCGAGGGTATATTCGATATCTCTGTCCTCATACTTGCCCTGTGCGAGCCATCTCCTCTCGAATTCATCAGCGAACCTCAGATACCTCCTGTCTCTTTCGGATAACGCCTCTTCACCGACGATGGCGACTAAGCCTCTCAGATCGACACCTTCGGCGTAAGCGGCATACATCTGGTCGTTCCACTGCGGATGGTCTTCTCTTGTTAATCCTGCACCGATACCTTCTTTCATCAGCCTGCTCAGAGATGGTAGGACGTTTATAGGCGGATATATGCCTTTGGCGTGCAGCTCTCTGCTCAGAACTATCTGCCCCTCAGTGATATATCCGGTCAGATCAGGAATTGGATGCGTTATATCGTCAGCGGGCATCGTAAGAACTGGGAACTGCGTGATCGTTCCCTTCCTTCCTCTGATACGTCCCGCTCTCTCGTAGATCGTTGCAAGGTCTGTATACATGTAACCGGGATAACCTCTTCTTCCGGGAACTTCTTCTCTTGCCGCAGAAATCTCTCTAAGAGCTTCACAGTAGTTTGTCATGTCTGTAAGGATGACGAGGATGTGATAATCGTATTCGTAAGCCAAGAATTCTGCAGCCGTTAAAGCCATTCTAGGCGTAATCAATCTTTCGATAGCGGGATCATCTGCAAGATTCAGGAAAACGACTGCTCTTTCTAAAGCACCAGTCCTCTCGAAATCTTTCATGAAGTATTGAGCCTCCTCGAACGTTATGCCCATAGCTGCGAATACGACAGCGAATTCCTCTTCCTGTCCTCTGACCTTAGCCTGTCTTGCTATCTGCAAAGCTATATCGTTGTGGGGCAGACCGGAACCGCTGAATATAGGCAACTTTTGTCCTCTGACCAATGTGTTCATTCCGTCTATAGCAGATATACCCGTCTGGATGAACTCTCTCGGATACTCTCTTGCGTATGGGTTGATAGCAGCACCGACTATCTCTCTCCTCTCCTCAGGAACAATCTTTGGCCCTCCATCGATCGGATCGCCTGAGCCGGACAGAATTCTACCGAGCATGTCCTTGGAACAGTCAAGCCTGACGATGTCTCCGGTAAATCTGACTACAGATGATCTGTCAACACCTCTCGTTCCTTCGAAGCTCTGGATGACAACGATGTCCTTGGATGAATCTAAAACCTGACCTCTCCTTGTTGTTCCATCTGGCAGAGTTATTAGGACGAGTTCACCGTAAGCGACAGGCTCTGTCTTCTCAACAAAAATTAGAGGACCGGCAACATCTCTAATCGTTCTATACTCCTTCATTCTCCACCTCCCAGTAAGGCGTTTCTAATCTTGTTTAACGCAGCCTCAAGGTGAGGCTTGTAATCCTCTTCAAACTTCGCTCTTGCAAAGTCCTCTCTTCCCGGAACCGTTTCGATCTCCTCAATCGTCCTTCCAGATTCTAATGCTTTGTAGAATATGTCTTCAAGCTCCTTTATAGCTTTCATCATGTCATACATTTTCTCGACAGAGCAGTATGTATCGACCGGATGATATGCGTATTGTGATAGATACACTTCTCTTATGTATCTCGCAACCTCAAGCAAGACTCTCTGCCTGTCTGGCAGAGCATCTTTACCGACAAGCATGACGATTTCCATGAGGTTAGCCTCTTCCTGTAACACAGACATCATCCAAGTTCTAAGCTCCGGCCAGTCTGGAGCTACGTTCTCTCTGAACCAGTCAGCGAGAGATTCGGCATATAGACTATAGCTCTGCAACCAGTTAATTGCCGGGAAGTGCCTTCTTGCAGCAAGTTTCGAATCCAATGCCCAGAACACCTTGACTATTCTCAGTGTGTTAACCGTTACAGGCTCTGAGAAATCACCGCCCGGCGGTGAGACTGCACCGACGATTGTAACGCTACCTATGTTTCCGGCTAATGTCTTGACTTTTCCGGCTCTTTCATAGAACTCAGCCAGTCGGGATGCTAAGTATGCAGGATAACCTTCTTCACCCGGCATCTCTTCAAGCCTCCCCGACATCTCTCTCATAGCCTCCGCCCATCTGCTCGTAGAATCAGCTTGGACGGCAACGTGATAACCCATATCTCTGAAGTATTCTGCTATTGTAACTCCCGTGTAGACGGATGCTTCTCTTGCAGCAACAGGCATGTTAGATGTGTTTGCGACGAGCACAGCTCTCTCCATCAATGGCTTTCCTGTTCTCGGATCGATTAACTTCGGGAAGTCTTCGAGAACCTCTGTCATCTCGTTGCCACGCTCACCGCATCCGACATATACGACGATGTGAGAATCACTCCATTTTGCGAGCTGATGCTGGGTTACAGTCTTCCCCGTTCCGAAACCACCGGGGATAGCCGCTGTTCCGCCTTTCGCTACGGGGAATAGCGTGTCAAGAATCCTCTGCCCTGTTAGCAAAGGCTCATCGACGGCGAGTTTCTCTTTGAAAGGTCTCGGAACTCTCACAGGCCATTCGTGGTAGAGCTTTAGTTCAGTCCCATCATCCAATACTGCTATGGTCTCTTGCGGTGTGAAGCTTCCCTCGTATATCTCAGTGATTACGCCGCTAACGTTCGGTGGAACGAGAATTCTGTGTTCGATGACTTCGGTTTCTTGAACAGTTCCAATTATTTCACCACCGCTAACTTTATCTCCTTTCTTTGCTGTCGGCTTGAAATCCCATTTCTTTTTCATGTCGATTCCGTCGGCTTTGATACCTCTTGTAACGAAGTCTCCGGCTATTTCTTTCATCACCGGCAGAGGTCTCTGGATACCGTCGTATATGCTCTTGAGCAATCCCGGACCCAGCTGAACGCTCAGAGGTCTTCCCGTGTTCTCTACCTTGCCTCCAGGTTTTATTCCGGAAGTATCCTCGTAAACCTGAATCAGCACTTTTTCTCCTGTTATACCGACAACTTCACCCATCAACCCCTCTACATAACAAACATCATACATTCTCGCCTTTAAACCTTCAGCAACTACAAGGGGTCCGGATACACGATATATCTTCCCAACTTTTCCAGCTGAACTTACCTCCATAGGTCAACACCTATCGCCTTTCTTATTTTATCTCTAATTTCCTCAACCCCCCCCTCTTCACCAACAAAAACGAAAGTTGGCTCGACACTCTCATCTACAGCTCTTCTCAAAATTGGGGGTAGCTTGTTGAGTAATTCATACTTTATGACAGCAACACCAATCTCTTTGTTACGGAGAACGCTTTCCACAACTTTTTCCAACTCCTCATCACTCGTAACATCGTAAATATCCCTAACACCCGCAAGCCTGAATCCAATATTGAAATCGGGATCACCAATTACCGCTAGCCTTTTCATACTATCACCAGTTGTCGTTTAATCTCTTCAACATCCATGCCCTCTGATTTCCCTCTTATAATCATCCTGAGATTATCTACCTCAAGCTTTTTCAGAACTATGTATGCGAGTATCGGGTGAATTGAGAGAGGATGGCTGTGCGCAATCGCCAGAACCTTCTTGGACCATGCTCTCATTAATGCATTCTCGATTCTTGATAACGGTTCCTTCGCTATTTCCTCTTTTATCTCCTCTGCGAACCAGTAGTTTTCTACAGCCTTGTATAATTCATCAAGCTCCATAGCAGCAAGCTTTCTCGATTCTTCCTCCTTGAGCTGGTATCCGTATGGAATAATTCTTGAGACGATTTCTTCCACTGTTGCTCCCTCTTTCTTCAGCCTTATTATTGTCTTTATATTGACTATATCAATCTCCATCTTAATAAAATC
>CAZVXC010000011.1:0-18956 GCA_964631435.1 uncultured archaeon
TAACTATCTCAGCCTTAGTTAAATCCACAAAAGGAGCTTTAACTTCAACGGGTGTCCAGAGATTTGCGAGGTAAATGGCGGTATCCAAAGCTTTAACGAACTCTTTTCTGCAATCCGGATATATGCTGTAATCGCTTTTGTGAGCGGCATAAAAAACTTCCTTAGCGTTAATCTTAACAGCGTATCCTGCGGCAATCGATAGAAGGATCATGTTTCTGTTCGGAACTATCGTCTGCTTCTGAGTCTCATCGCTGTAAAACGCTTTTGGAACGTCTTTGCCACCTGTTAATGCTCCAGATGAGATTAAAGAGCTTATAGATGTTATATCTACAATTCTATGCTCGATAAAGCCAATTTGCTTAGCTTTCTCAACTATCTTTGAAGCGTATTCGATCTCTTTAAGATGTCTCTGACCGTAGATGAATGTCAGAGCATGGATTTCGTAGCCTTTCTTAAGCAGGTAATACAGCAGCGTTGAGGAATCGATTCCCCCACTTAGTATTAAGACACCTTTCATATATCCACCCTCTTTATTTTGAATTCACAGAATTCGTATCCTAAACCCCAGCATTTAATTTCCCTAACAGAGAAATTCCCTTTTAAAAAGCCTGAAATCAGTCCTTCATCAAATTTGCAATATGTGTATCCAACTTCTGGTAAACCGGAGCAGAAATAGCAGTCTTCAACTGTAAGACTATCACTTGAACAGCTTGTTTTTCCCAAATCTAATTTCTCCCAGATTTCTGCGATATCGTCAATTTTTGCTTCTTCAACGCTTAACGCTTTTCCCACCTCATATCCAATCCTTTTAAACAAATATGGGGATATCTTGAGAAGGGTAAAGCCGATAAGCCTGATCGTATTTTTGAAGAACTCAGCCCTCTCCTTGTTATCCGCAGAATTTTTTATGGCTGAAATTATGGAATTTCCGATATTTGCATTCGGTATGCTTAGCGTATAATACCTCTTTATGAAATTCCTTATCCTCTCTTCTCTCGCAACTCTGATCAATCCCTCTTTTTGTAATCTCTCAACATGATAAGATACTGTAGCTTTAGATATTCTGAGAGCTTTTGATAAATCCGTTATTGTCATCTCTTTCTCAGATAGAAGTTCGATTATCTTTTCTTTCATAGCCAACAGAGTTTGCGTCAATTATTATATAATCCTTTCTGTTCGATAATAATCAAACAAAATCGAAAAATTTTTATTCGATTAGATATATATCTAACAACGAGGTGAGAGCTTGAACATAGCGAACCCAGATGTTAGGGGTTTGGTTGAAAAAGCGATTGCTAAGGGTCTGGAAACACCGCACACGAGGAGGGATAAAGCATCTCTATGTGAAACCGGTAGAAAAGGGCTTTGCTGCAACGTCTGTTCTGAGGGCCCTTGCAGAATAACGGAAAGACATCCTTACGGTGTCTGTGGTTTGAATGCAGATCAGATCGTTGCAAAGAATTTGCTCAGACACGTCGCATCTGGAGTCGCTTGTTATGTGCACGTATGCGAGAATACGGCAAGAGCGTTAATGAAAGCTGATGTCAGGAATAAGAAAGTTCTCGAAGATGTATGTTCAAAACTGGGAATAGAGGCTGAGGCTGAAAAGCTCGCTGAGTTTGTCATAAAAGATATTCATAATCCAAGATACGAGTTAAGCGAGATAGTTCTGAGACTTGCTCCGACGAAGAGGATGGAGGTTTACAGAAAGTTGAACATACTGCCCGGAGGTGCTAAAGCTGAGATTGTAGATGCACTCGTTAAAACATCAACAAATCTGAACGCTAATATTACCGATATGCTCATGCACGTTTTAAAGCTCGGACTGGTCATGGGTTACACAGCTTTGAGAATGAACATCTGGATGAACGATATAATGTTCGGAGAACCGGAAATAATGGAAGTCAAAACCGGTGTTGGAGCGATAAATCCGAATGCAGTTAATATAATGACAACGGGACATCAAACGGCGTTACAGCAGAGGGTTATAGATGTCGCATGTAGCGAGGAGATGCAGAAAATTGCAAGAGATGCCGGGGCTGAAGCGATAAATATAGTTGGTGCCACATGTGTCGGTCAAGATTTGCAAAGTAGAAAGCAAAAACCGTGCTTCATAGGCCAATGTGCGAACAACTTTGGAACCGAACCATTGGTTGCGAGCGGTCTTATAGATGCTGTAGTTTCAGAATTCAACTGCACATTTCCGGGATTGACTGCTATAGCCAAGCAAGAGGGTGTTAGACTTGTAGCTATAGATGATGTGGCATACATAGAAGGAGCAGAATTAATAAGCTGGTCTCCAGAGAGGGCGGAAGAGGTTGCGAAGGAAGTCGTTTTGAGGGCGATAGAATCTTTTAAAGCAAGAAAGAGAGCCGAAAAGATGGGAAGCATTAAAAAAGCTAAAATTGGATTCAGCGAGAGCTTCATTGCTAAAAATATCGATAAAATAATCGAAGTGATTGCTGAAGGAAATGTTAAAGGTGTCGCAGCCGTTGTTGGATGTTCCAATTTGGTAAGCGGCGGGCATGATGTTCTCATAAGGGATTTAACGAAAGAGCTACTAAAGAGAGACATACTCGTTTGGACTGCAGGTTGCACGGCTTACGCTTTACAAGGATTGGGATTTATGAGCGAAGAAGGATTGGACTTCGCTGGTGAGGGGCTTAAAGAAGTTTGTAAAGAACTCACTCTTCCGCCAGTCTGGGATTTCGGGATATGCATGTGTATATCAAGGATTGTAACAGTTGCAGAGATGATAGCAGAAAAACTCAATGTCGATTTACCAGTCTTGCCAGTCGTTGCTTCTGCTCCACAATGGCTTGAAGAGCAAGCCTTAGGTGATGGAGCATTCGCTTTGGACTGTGGATTCCTACTGCATGTATATCCAGACCCGTTTGTAAGCGGTTCGGAACTCGTAACAAAAGTTCTAACTGAAGAATTACCGAAATTGACAGGCGGAAGACTTTTAGTTGAAAAAGATGCAATAAAGACAGCTGAAATTATGGAGAGGTATATAGTGGAGAAGAGGAAAGGCTTAGGATTGAAAGCTTAATTTTATCTTTTCTGCTTTATTCTGTATCTCTTGAATCCTAGGGAAGATAGAGCTATACACCAATATTCAACTTCTTTCCTCACTTCCTCATCGAAGATCGATAGACCGCTTTTATCAAGTATAGCGGATATTTCGTTGTTGAGCAAAAACAGAACGGCATCATCTTTTATCTCGATGCTTAACGGAGGATCGTATATCAAAATCCCGTCTGATGTAGCTTTATCTCCAAGCAGGTTTTTAAGAGTCGATTTTGAGCTGATTATTTTGTTGTAAACTTTGCGCCAATCCACATTGTTAAGTTACGCTACAGCTTAAAAACAATTTGGATATCCCGTCTTAACAAAAGGATTATAAATTCTCATGGCATCGTTATGATTGAGATGAGTGCGAATTTGGAAAAGCTCTTTCTGCATGAAAAAGCGGTGGATATACTTGTGAAGATATACGAATACGAAAACTCAGGAAAGGAGCCGTATCCCCTATGCATATCGAGAGAAGTTCGCTCTCCTTACAGCTATATATCAAAAGTTTTGGGAATATTTGAGAAAGCAGCTTTGATAGAGAGCGAATTCGAAGGAAGAATAAGAAAGATAAAGCTGACCGAAGACGGAAAGGAGCTTGCTAAGCAATTTTTGCAAATAAAAAGCATATTAAATAGAGACTTTCTGGCGAGAAAGAGGCTGAGAATTCTGGAATCGGTTATAAACAGCTTGGACGGAAAAGACATTCTGCATGCTCTTCTCCCGGTTAAAGCTGAACTCGAAAATATAGAGACAGATGATGAAGAGGCTGCAAAGAAGCTTGAAGCTTTAAGAAAAAAGGTTGAGGAGATGCTGAATGGAGCTAAATAGCATTGACAATTTCAAAGATGACGCTGTTAAAATTCTATCTAAGCTCATAGAAATAAAAGCGTTGTCTCCAGAAAACGGCGGGGAAGGAGAATGGGATAAAGCGGAATACATACAGTCCCTTCTCGACTTTGCGGACGAAGTCGAGAGGTATGACGCAGAAGATAGCAGAGCTAAAAATGGCTTGAGACCGAACATAGTGGCAAAGATAAGAGGCAAGGAGAGAAGAACGCTATGGATTGTTTCTCACATCGACGTCGTTCCTCCGGGAGATTTAAAGCTATGGAACAGTGATCCTTTCAAAGCGAGGATTGAGGACGATAAAATCTACGGAAGGGGTTCTGAAGATAATGGGCAAGCGATCGTATCGACCATACTTGCAGGCAAGTTCCTGAGCGAGAATAAACCGAATTTAAGCTTCGGAATGGTTTTCGTTTCGGATGAAGAAACCGGAAGCAAATACGGCATAAAGCACATACTCAACCAAAAGATATTCGACAAAGACGATTTATTTTTAGTCCCAGATGCTGGAAGTGGTGATGGAAGCATCATAGAGATAGCCGAAAAGAATATACTTTGGTTGAAGATTAAGGTTTTCGGAAAGCAGGGGCATGCATCTAAGCCCGATTTATTCTACAACGCCAATAGAAGAGCCATGAAAATCCTGCTTGAGCTTGATAAAGCTTTGCATGAAAAATTTAATAGGAAAGATGATTTATTTGATCCTCCTTTCTCAACTTTCGAGCCGACGAAGAGGGAGCAAAACGTTGAGAACGTGAACACGATACCGGGAATAGATGTGAGCTATTTCGATTGCAGAATTCTGCCAGAATACAAAAATGAAGAAGTTATCGAATTCGTAAGGGAGTTCCTGCATAAAAAAACCCTTGAGGATGGATATACGATAGAGATGGATGTTATTCAGAATGAAAGCAGCCCGGTAACGGATGAGAAAAGCGAAATCGTTCTGAGGCTTAAAAAGGCGATAAAAGAGCTTAGAGGAATAGATGCTAAAGTAGTGGGAGTAGGTGGGAATACGTGTGCATCCTTCTTCAGAAGAGAGGGGTATGAAACTGCCGTATGGAGCACGGTCGATGGGAAAGCCCACGAGCCTAATGAGTATGCGAGAATATCAAATGTTATAAACGATGCGAAAGTTTTCGCATACATAGCCTTATCCTAAACTTTTTAATTCATTCTGACATCAGCCATTTATGCAATTTGATCTGAAAAAAAAGCCGTTCATAATATTCTGGGAGCTTACGAGAGCTTGTCTGCTCGCATGCAAGCACTGCAGAGCGAAGGCTCAGAAAAAGAGGCATCCTGATGAACTTAGAACAGAGGAAGCTTTCGATGTAATAGAGCAGATAAAAGATTTTGGAAAGCCTTATCCTCTCATTGTCCTTACAGGCGGAGACCCGCTAATGAGGGATGATCTCTTCGACATAATATCTTACGCTACCGGAAACGGGTTGAGGGTTGCAATAGCTTTCAGCGGAACGAAGCTTGCTACAAAAGAGAAGCTAAGGAAATTGAAAGATTCAGGAGTTTCGAGGGTTGCTATCAGCTTAGATGGCAGTAAAGCTGAGATTCACGATTATTTCAGAGGCGTAAGCGGGACATTCGAAACGAGCTTAAGAATTCTCAATATGTGCAAAGAACTTGAGATACCGAGGCAGGTTAATACTACTGTAACGAAATTCAACGTTAACGATCTTCCGAATATAGCGAGGATATGCATTGAAAAGGATGTAACGCTCTGGGATGTCTTCTTCTTAGTCCCTACTGGAAGAGCTAAGGCTGAGTATATGCTATCCGCTCAGGAATTTGAAGATGTGTTAAGTTGGCTATACGATGTCGCAAAGAAAACGCCTTTAAGCGTTAAAAGCTCAGCTGCAACACATCTCAGAAGAATAGAGTTCATGAGAGATAACGGGATATACGACATTGAACTAAGCAAGCTTTATTACGATCTGCTTGAAAGCATAGAAAGCTTGCCGAAAGGGGAAAGCGATATTATATGCGGAGCGAAGAATAGGAGCTTAGCTATGGATGGTATAAAAAGGATGATGGGAATAACGGATGGAAGAGGAATGCTTTTCATAAGCCACATAGGCGAAGTCTATCCGAGCGGATTCCTTCCAATAATTGCCGGAAATGTAAGAGAGAAAGCTCTGAAAGAAATATACATGACATCTAAAATATTCACCGAGCTTAAAAATCCGGATAATCTGCAGGGGAAGTGTGGTAGATGTGAATTCCGCTATATATGCGGGGGAAGCAGAGCGAGAGCTTATGCTATGACAGGCGATTATCTCGCACCCGAACCGAGATGTATTTATAAGCCGAGAAACTTGGAAGTTATCAAATTTAGCAAACTTTATTAATCATCAACTTTCATTAGGAGACATGGATGTTGTTATTACTGCTATACTTTCTTTAATCGCTGTGCTTTCAGCAATAGGGGCTTTGTTCTCAAGGGACAACTTCTATTCCGCCATCTACCTCGCAATTACAATGCTCGCCGTAGGTGCGATCTATGCGGAGCATGGCATATACTCCGTCTTCGCATTAATATCTTTCATATTCATAGGAGCAATTGTGATCATAACAATCGCCTTAGCTGCGACATACAGATTCCTTGAGCCGAGAAAGATAAATGTCTCATGGATTATCGCTGTTGAGATAATCGCAGTAATAGTCGCAGCTGTAGCAGCGGTTAATGCAAAAACGATAGCAAGCTTTTCAGACAGCTTCAACAGGGTTATTCCCGATTACCTAAGCCTCATAACATTCCTCGTTGTCTTAACAACTTTGATCATGCTCTCAGCGGTAAGCATGTTAAGGAGGGATAGCGTATGATGCTGGAGATAGGTGTTTCGATAATACTGCTCGCAATAGGATACCTGATTGCAACGTCAGCCAAGGATGTCGTGAGATTGCTAATATCCCTTGAACTCATGTTCTCAGCAGTCTTTTTATCTCTGCTACCACTTTTCTCAAATCCTCAAATGGTCGTTGAAGGGGATGCAATAGCGATTTTGACAGTGTTCACAAGCAGCGGGGAGTTGCTGATTCTGATTGCAGCAGTAATATTCTTGGATAGGAAATTCAAGTCGATAGATATTAAAAATGTCTCTTCGGGAGGAGATGTGCTGTGATAGAAGTAATTTTCGTCCCGATAATAGCGATACTAATCGCACCACTGCTCAGAGGGAAATATGCGGCATATCTCTCAGCGATAGCATTCCTTATTCCATTTGCATATCTCCTATACGACCTCGCGCTGAACAAGCAGTTTAGCGTTCCAATTCTGGATGTATCTGAGCCGATAGGAAAGATATATTTGCTTGGGGACACGATAAGCCATGCGTTCGGCTTCACGATTGCATTAGTCTCTGCGATGGTCGCTTTGTATTCTTACCCATACATGGAACACAGATTCAAAGAGATGAACCTCGATGTAAATAAAGAGTTCAGAAAATACTGGGTTCTTTACAATCTCTATGCCGCATCAATGCTCTGGCTTGTTTACGCAGGAAATTTAATCCTGCTTTACATATTCCTCGAAATATCACTCGTCGCATCATTCCTCCTGATCTACTACTACGGCTACGGAAACAGAGTCTGGGTTTCTTTGCTCTACTTTGTCTGGACTCACATAGCAGGCGTTTTAACTCTCATAGGCTTTTTGCTCATCGGATTCGAAAATAAGACACTCGCCTTAGACAGCATAGCAACAGTTGGCATGCTTGCATGGACGTTCATATTCTTCGGGATGATCGTAAAGCTCCCCGGTTTAGGGCCACATGTTTGGCTTCCTTGGGCTCATGCAGAGGCGCCAACGCCTGTTAGTGCTTTGCTAAGCCCGCTGACAGTCGGCTTAGCTGCATATATTCTGCTGAGAATATATCTAATCGATCCGTCTTTCATTCAAACATACAGATGGGAAATATTCCTTTACGGTGTCTTAACAAGCGTTGTAGCGGGCTTCGAAGTCTTCAAGCAAAAGGATCATAAAAGGCTGCTTGCTTATTCAACGGTCTCACAAATGGGATACATACTGATAGCCTTTGCCCTAGGAACAGCAGGAATAATCGGAGTTGTGATCCAATACATATCCCACGCTTTCGGAAAGTCCATACTCTTCATGACAGCGGGAGCAATAATTGCGAACTATCATGGCTTGAGAGATTTGGATAAGATGAGAGGGATGCATGAGCAAATACCGACCATTGCAAATGCAGCTTTGCTCGGTTTCATGAACCTAAGTGGAATTCTTGCGATAGGAATGATAGGCGAGTTCTTCATCCTGAAAGGGCTGTTCGATACTTTCAAATTCAATTTGAGTGCTATCCTGCTTGTCATCTTCGTGTTCATTCTCTCAGGGCTTTACAGCTTCTACACGATGAAGAGAATTTACTACGGAAAGCCGATGGACTACGAAAAGGTTAAAATCAGCAGATTCCTCGATGTCCCCTTATACATAATAGCTGCGATCTCAATACTCTTCATCCTCCCGCCTCTGGCAACTTGGCTCGTTAACTCAGTTGTAGCATTCTTAGGAGGTGTTTGAAGATGAATGCAGCTATATGGCTAACTCTGTTTTTTGCGCCGATATTGGCGAGCTTTCCCATAGCATTAGCATGGGTTACGAGGCAAGATACCTTTGCAAGAAGGTTATCAGTACTATCGATTCTCGGCCTATTCATTTCATTCGCAATAACCGTTTACATCCTCTTCGGAGTTAAAGAAGGAATATACGTTTATCCATGGCTTACAGCAATCGGAATCAACTTTTCTTTCGTCGTTGATTACCTCAGCAAATACATGGGAGCTTTAACGGGCATAATCTCATTCCTAATAGGCGTTTACGGTTACGAATATATGAAAGATGACTACAGGCTCGGATGGTATTGGTTCTTCTTCAACCTCTTCGCAGCTTCCATGCTCCTCGTAGTTTACAGCGACAATCTGTTGATGCTATTAATCGGATGGGAAGGTCTCGGCATAGCTTCTTGGGGACTGATAGGGCATTGGTTCAGAGATGACGATCCTCTGAGCTACGTTGGAGAAATAGGTCGTAAAGTCGGCCCTCTCAACATGTTCTGGAGTCCGAGCACTGGCGGCTGGAGAGCCATATCGACAATACGAGTTGGTGATATGCCGATGTTCTTCGCAGTCGCAGCGATTTTCGCCTTAACACACACCTTAGACATATCTCAGATCAATTGGGGACATCTATTCGAAACCATCGGCTCTGCTGGAACGGTAATTCTGCTTATGGCGTTCTTAATGGGGCCTTTCACGAAATCAGCTCAACTGCCATTTAGCGAGTGGCTTATGACAGCAATGACTGGCCCAACGACAGTCTCAGCTCTGCTCCATTCAGCAACGATGGTCGCTGCCGGAACTTACATTTTCATGAGAATGAGTTGGTATATCAAGCCATGGGAAATACATAATTCCGGCTTGGAGTTTGTTTACATCTTCGTCCTCTTCTTAGGCTTAATCTCATCGCTTTACGGTGCGAGTGTTGCGTTAGCGAGCAGAGAGAGGAAGGTTTTGCTTGCAGCATCAACTATGTCAAGCTTGGGACTAATGTTCGCTGCTGCAGCGGCATCTAAGTGGGTTGGCTTGATAGCTATTGTTATAGCATTCTGGTATCTCATGACACACGCCTTCGCAAAGGCAACACTGTTCTTAGTTGCGGGACATCTTATCCACGTAACCCACGACAGATTCCTCTGCGGAGACAGGGAGCTATTCAGCAAGCTGAAAATTACAGGGGTCGTAACATTTTTCGCAACCGTAACCCTCGCAGGAATTCCGCCTCTGACGGCTTACTGGGTTAAGGCTGCTATGGATGAGGCTATGCATGAGCTTATACATGAGATCAACGCACTACCCCTGATACTTCTCATAATAATCTCAGCGATATATTCAGCGTTCCTAGCAAAATTCTTCGTTCTCAACTTCGTAAAGGGCAAAAAGCCTCATCTACACCTTCACGGCGGAGGAGTGATGGCGATAGCTTACACATTCATGGTTTCGATGCTGATAATTCTGCTGATCGCAATTCTCGGAAAGTTCGATGAGCATTCCTTAGAATTCATCAAAGCGGGCTTCGCTGCAAGCTCATTCGGCGTAGGACTATTTGTTCTTGCAACATATATAGCCGGATATGTAAAGCCGGAATATGAATCGCCGATAGGTCAGGTTCTGTATGACAGAGTGTATATGATGGCATTGAACGATTTCATAGTTGCGAAAATAGGCTGGGCGATAGCTTGGATATGCGACGCAATAAACAGATTTATCGACTTCGTTGCTCACGTCGCGATACCGAAGTTCGTTGAGATACTTTCGCATAGCGTCAGAACACTCCAGAACGGAAGCCTTGAGAGATATGCGAAGATAGTTGTCGGATTAATACTGATTCTGCTTCTGATAGCTTCAGCCATGGGGTGGTGGTAGTATGGAATTGGTTATTCCTTCGTTACTCATACTTGCAATATGCGGTGCAGTGTCATTGAGATACAAATACGCTGGCTTGATAGGTGCTTTGATCAGCATTATCCTCATGGCTGTGAACAATCCGATTCTTTTGATGATCCTAATAATAGCACTGCTCAACTTAGCATCCTTAGATTTAATGAAAGGATTTCTTAGGGGAGTGGATTACACTTTAGTCGGGATAATATTCGTCGCAACTGTCTATGCATTCTACACCCAAAGCCTCGCGATATTGCTAACGATGTTTGTAGCAGCGAGTGTTCCAACGTATATGCTTGTGATGACAGCAGATAAAGAAGTAAGGATGGAGGTCGGCATAAAATACATAACGTTCATGGTCATTGCGACTGTTCTGTTCATAATTGGTGCTGTCCTCATGATTCACGGAAGCTTAACAAAGATACCCATATACTACCTAGGATATGCGATGCTTCTAACTGGCTTGGCAATTGAAGTTGGCGTAGCACCCTTCCACGAATGGGTTCCGGATGTCTTCGATACAGCCGATCCGATTCCTGTATCAATCATAGCGAGCATAGCCAAGTTCGTCCCGTTTGTTGTTGCATACAAGATAATTTCGTCAGCTCAACTGGACTACAACCTCTTAGTATTCACAGGAATAATAGCTGCAATTTCAATGTTCATCGGAAACATCGGAGCTTTGACGAGTGATAAGCCTGCAAGGATTCTTGCCTATTCGACGGTCGCAAATATGGGCTACATTCTTGCAACGCTTGCAGTCATAGCCAAGCCTGAGTTCATATACCTCGCATTCGCAGGAGCCATGCTTCAGCTCTTAACGAATTCATTCGGAAAAGTTGGATTCTTTGTCAGCATAAAAGAAGGAGGAACATCGACTATATACGCTTATCTGCTCGCTCTATCTTTCATAGGTCTTCCGCCGCTTATGGGATTCTGGGGGAAGCTTTACATCTTAGCGTCGCTCATATATGCGAACATAATCTGGTTAGCTCTCATACTCGTTATAAACTCAGCTATGTCAGTTCCGTATTACATAAGGATTGCAAGATTGCTAAGCTTAGGCTCTCAGAGGACGATAGCGAAATTCGTGATAGGTATAAGTGCACTCATAATGCTGATAACATTGCTACCTCCCGACTGGGCTGTCGAATCGAGCAAAATACTTATGAGCTACATGACCATAGGAGGTGTGTGATATGGAGGATGCTATAGTTGTGGCATTCGTAATAGTGTTAAGCTTTATCGTCGATGTAGCCATCTACGGCTTATCAAAAATTCTGCCTAAGAGAAAGCCGACCGATCTGAAATATACAAGGTGGGAATCTGGAAATATATCAGTCGGATTGCCGAAATACGTCCTACCATTCCAATATTTTGGGTTCGTAGTATTGTTCATGGCTTTTGAACCAATAATCGTCTTAATGCTACTGTTTTCGCTGTTTCCTAAAATGGCATTTTTCCAGTTCCTGCTCATAGCTTGGATATCACTACTTCCAGCTTTATACTTCTCGTATAGAATAGCGTATGATGCTGCTGAGAGGAGGGATGTTTATGGATGAAATGATCGAATTCCTTCATAAAGGCGTTTTATCACCTCTCAAAAAATGGGGAACGAAGTTCAGCATATGGCCGACACATCTCGTTACAGCTTGCTGCGGTGTTGAGTTAGCTCACGCTTTTGCGAGCGGTTACGATGGTGAAAGGTTAGGAGTCTTAAATTTCGGAATGGCAAGACAAACGAATTGCATAGTAGTTGAAGGAGCTATAACGAGAAAGATGGCAAGAATATTGAAGATAACGTATGAGCAGATGCCCGATCCGAAATTCGTGATAGTAATGGGTGTCTGCGGAATTAAAGGGGGATTGTTCTGGAACGGATATCATATGGTTAAACCTTGGCAAGTAGTTCCAGTGAAATACTTCGCTCCCGGATGCCCTCCGACACCTGAGTCTTTGCTGAGATGTTTCAGAGCTTTGCAGAATGAAATAGTGAGCGGGAAGGCAATGAACACAATAATCTACCCTAAGGCTGAAGTCAAGGAGGAAAAGAAAAAGAAAGCGAAAAGATATCCGCCATCTCCGAAATTTGCCGTAGAAAATCCGACGATAATAGTCGATAGAGAAAGAAAGGAGAAATGGGAGGAGGGAGAGGAATACGTTGAGATGATCAAAGAGAAGCTCGGAGAGCTTGCAAAGAAAGTCGTAATAACGGGAAGAAACAGAATAGGTGTCAGAGTCGATAGAGATAACGTGTTAGATGTTGCTGAGAAACTTAAGGAAATCGGTTTCGATCATGTGAAATCCGTTAATGTAATCGACGTCCATCACGAAAACAAATTCATAGTCGAATACGTTATTTCGAGCTACATAAAGCCGAATCTGAGGAGAATCCTCGTAACCATAATCTCGGAGACTGATAGGGACGAAGCTTTCTTCCCAAGCTTAATAGAGATTTGGCCAAGTGCAGATTACTTGGAGAGAGAACTTCACGACCTATTCGGAGTTTGGTTTGAAGGAAATCCGTGGATGGGAAGAAACTTCTTACTTGCACCCGATACACCGAAATACCCGCTGAGGAAGGATTTCAAGCTTGAAGAGGATGTTTACATAGGAGGTGAGGGTAAATGAAAGAGTATTCCATCGATCTCGCAGTAACTCCGCCTAAGGAATACGAATCATTTTTCGTTCCGGTTCCGAAAGTTTTCCTCGAAGATGCTTACAAAAGCGATGATTTCGTAGTCTTAGTAGGCCCGCAACACGGCGGAAGCGGGCATATGCGTTTGATAGTCAGAGTCAAAGGGGATTTCATTGTAGAAGTTATCCCGGATCCGGGATACGTTCACAGATCGATAGAGAAGCTTGCGGAAACGAAACTATATATTCAAAACATCCCGCTATTCGAGAGACCATCCATAATAGATTTCGGAAATTACGATCTCGGATACGTCAGAGCAATAGAAGAGGCTTTGGACATAGAAGTTCCTGAAAGGGCGAAATACATAAGAACGATGCTGGCTGAACTCGGAAGAATCGGAACGCATCTATATGATGCTGGCATCTTAGCGGTTTTCATAGGTCATACGACGGGATTCATGTGGCCGTTCGCATTGAGAGAATTTATCACAGAAGCTTTCACAAGGATAACCGGAACAAGAACGACGGGTTCTTTCATAATTCCCGGAGGCGTCAGAAGGGATGTCGAACCAAAAACCCTGAACTTCGTTAAGAGAATGACATTCGCTATGGAAAACAGACTTAAGAAGTTCGAGAGGATTTTCATAAAGAATCCTGCAACGATAGCAAGACTAAGAGAAGTTGGAGTATTAACGAGAGAGGAAGCCGTAAAATTCGGCGTAGTGGGGCCGTTCATAAGGGCGTGTGGCGTTGAATACGATGTTAGGAAAATAGAACCTTACGAGGCTTACGAAGACATCGATTGGGATATAGTCATCGGCTACGAAGGAGACAGCTACACAAGATTCCTCGTCAGAGTTGAGGAGATAGCTCAAAGTATATCCATAATAAGACAGCTCATAGACAACATGCCCGAAGGGGATGTTATAAGCGATGACATCTTCTCCTTCAATAAGAAAGACATCAGAGGAAGCTTTTTCGAAGCTTTCGCAGATCTCGTCCTTCCAGAAGGCGAATATACAACGCTAACCGAAGCTGCAAGGGGGACTTTGTTATACACAGTTGTAAGCGATGGCGAATCGACAATGCCATACAGAATAAGGATCGTAACACCGGGATGGATGTATCTCAGAGGTTTCATGGAAGCGTGCAAGGGGCATAGACTTGCAGACCTTCAAGCTATATACGGAAGCTTCGGATACTTCCCTCCAGAAGCTGATAGGTGAGGTGGTAGAATGGTCGGATACGCTTATTTAATGAAAGTTTTCATGAGCAACACCGTCAGCATTCCGTTAATTCAGCCCATCGTGGATTACCTGATGAAAATTCCGGTGATAAATCTGATAGTCGCATTCATCCTCTGGAGACCAATATTTCACATTCTCATACTTCCGGGCCTCCTCGGCATAACTATAATCCTGCTCTGGATAGTCTATTGGGAACGGAAGCTTACTGCGAGAGTTCAGTGGAGAATAGGCCCGAAGGAAGTTTCAAGGAGAACCGGAGGCGTCATCCAGACTCTCGCAGATGGTATGAGATACTTCTTCCAAGAGGTTATCGTCCATAGAGATGCACACAAACTGTATTTCCTTCAGTTCCCTCTGATATCTTTCCTGCCAGTTCTCCTTCCGTTGCTTTTCATCCCTGCGGGAAAGATTTGGGGAATAAAGACTGTGTATGATCTCCCCATCGCTCTCGCTTTGATCTCTCTGATACCCGTCTTTATACTTGGGATGGGATGGGCTTCTAACAACAAATTCTCATACATCGGAACTGTTAGAGAGGCTTTCATTTATTTCGCATATGAGATACCCTTCATTCTCTCAGTCATAGCCATGACAGTTATATATCAGACGGCAGATATGTTCGAAATCGTATCAAAGCAATCAATTCTTCCGGGAATAGCGATAAATCCCTTAGCTTTCATAGTATTCTTCATAACTCTGCTCATAGCTACATCGAGACTTCCATTCGATATTCCCGAAGCTGATCAGGAAGTCGCATTCGGGCCATACGTCGAATACTCCGGCATACTATTCGGTCTCGTCATGACGCTCCCGTATGAGAAACTCTACCTACTTTCTCTGCTGTCTGTCATACTCTTCTTCGGAGGTTGGAACGGACCGAATATAGCAATTCTCGGCGATTTCACGCCAGCGTTATGGCTTTTCATCAAAGCATTCGTATTCATGAGCATCGTCGCTCTCGCAAGATCGATTTACGGAAGATATAGAATAGATCAAACGCTCAAGATGAGCTGGAGCAAGATAATGGCGTTGGCAATAATCAGCTTGCTCATCTCAGCGGGGGTGGCATTATGGTAAAGATAGTAAAGCCTCCTAAGGTGGATATTGCGAGAACTGTAATAGGGCATCTGAAGGCAATAGGTGAGGCTACAAAGCAGGTTATTGCTCCAGATACGATAACAATTCATTATCCGAGGGAAAGGAAAAAGCTTCCGGATTACTTCAGAGGAATAATCATGTTTGACAAAGATGAGTGCATAAGCTGTTTCAGATGCGCCCATATTTGCCCTGCTAATGCAATTCAGATGTTCGCAGACGAAAGCGGAAGATACTATCCTGGAATAGATTACGCTAAATGCATATTATGCCATTTTTGTGTAGATTCGTGTCCCACATCTGCTTTAAAGCCGTCGAAGATACATGACGTCGCATTCAAAGATGTCGAATCTATGGCAATCAAGCCTGAAGAGATGAGCAAAGTTCCTGAAATAATTAGAGAGGATAAGAAAACTGTTGAATACGACTTCGAAAATGATATCAAAATAATTAAGAGAAAAGAGGTCGATGAGCTTATCGTAGAGGTAGAAAAACCTGTTAGACCTAAGCTAATAGCTGTTGCGGAAAAGCCTGAGAATTGCATAGGTTGCAGGCTCTGCGAGAGGGCTTGTCCAGTGGATGCGATAACTTCGAAACTCGAAGGATTGAAAGTTTCGCTAACGACAGATGTTGATAAATGCACCGGATGCGGTGTTTGCGTCAGAATTTGCCCGACAGATGTTTTAATGCTTTATCCGGTTAAGGAGGGATGATTATGGCGACGTGGATAAGTCCAGAGCCTAAGGAGCTTGAAGGCTTAGTTTACGATCGTTCATCATTGAAACCAGATAAAGCTTCCAATTTCAAGATTCTGCAAAAGAAAGTAGTTGATACGAAGCTCTGCAGCCATTGCGGAACATGCACGGTATGTCCCATAGATTTAATCATCCTCGAAGACCGCCCGCTCGATTTCGATGCGAAAAAAGGATGCATGGGATGTGGCATCTGCATGGCAGTCTGTCCCCGCTTCGATTACCAGCCTTTGAACGGCGTGGGAGAATACATAGAGGCTGTTGCGGCAAAATCCAAGAGGTTTGTCGGGCAGGACGGCGCTATGGTTTCAGAATTCATGGCTTCAGCTCTCGAAATGGGTATGATTGAAGTTGCACTCTTCGTTTCGAGAGATGAGATGTGGAGACCGAAAGTTGTTCACGTTAGAGACCCGGAGATACTGAGGGACAGAAAAATTACGGGGACTAAGTATAGCTTCGCTCCAATCATGCCGGAATTGCACAGGATAATAAAAAGGGTTGAGAGCGTAGGAATAATTGGAACTCCCTGCATGATGTCAGGATTAAAGAGATTGCGAGAGAGGATTCCACTATACAAAGAGAAGGTAAAACTCGGAATAGGTCTGTTCTGCACGGAAAACTTCTATTGGCATGAGCTATACGATTTCTTGAAAGAGAAGGGAGCAGATTTGAGGTATGCTGTTAAAACAGACATAAAGAAGGGGAATTTCATAGTAAGCTTTGAAGACGGAAGCGAATTCAGCATATCTGTCAAGAAAATGGAGGAAATCGTTCCTTCAGGATGCAAAGTCTGTCAGGATTTCGCTGCAGTTGAAGCGGATGTTAGCATAGGGAGCGTAGGCAGCAAACTCGGATTTTCGAGCGTTCTGATCAGAAAGGAGAATGCAAAGCAAATATACGATTACATGGTGAAGAACGGATACATCGAAACAACAGAGATTAAGATGAATCTGATCCAAAGACTCTGCGACCACAAGATCAAGATTCATCCGTATCCTAATCCGTAAATTTTACATTTTTATCCGATAACGCAACTGCTCACAGATCGGTGGGAATATCTATGAACTCCGACTCCATTCCGAGCTTATCGCTAACGACGTTCATTAAAGCTTTAATGCCAAAGGTTTCGCTATTGTAATGACCTAAGTAAATCACATTGATTTCCGCATCTTTTGCGAGATGATAAGCTGAATGCTCTATTTCACCGGTTATAAGCAAATCCACGCACTCCCTTTTAGCCTCCTCGATGTATCCCGCACCTCTTCCTGAGATCGATGCGACCTTCTCAACCTCATCTCTGCCAAATTTCATGTAACCTATATCTCCAAATTCGCTCTCAAATCTCTCAAGAATCTCCTCAAATTCTGCATTCGTGTATCCAGCGAACCCAATTTTTACACCCCTGTATTCTCCGAATTTCTCTTCTGGTTCGACATCTATAAATCTAAGAATCATAGCATTGTTACCTATCTCAGGATGGGCATCTAAGGGGATATGTGCAGCGTAAAGCGATAACTCATTTTCGAGCAGGAATTTAAGCCTCTCCTTCAGCAATCCCACAACTCTGCTCAGCCCATTCCAAAGAATCCCGTGATGACAGATGATCATCTCGGCATCCGCTTCCAATGCGTATGTGAACGTTTGAATTGAGGCATCGACAGCGAAAGCAATCTTATCAACCTCTTCGCAACCCTCAACCTGTAATCCGTTTATACTTGAATCCGGATATTTGTTTATCTCCAGATAATCATCGAGAAAATCGACGATATACTTTAGTTCCATAAAAAGAGAGAATGCAGCGAGCATATAAATTTAACCAAAAACGTAATATTACGCCTATCAAATGATTAGCAAAGCCGGGGTTGCAGAGAGGCACTGCGGGGGATTCGAGATCCCCTGGGCGTAAGCCCGCGAGGGTTCAAGTCCCTCCCCCGGCGTAATGCACAATTAAAAGCTTTGTCCTATAACAAAAAACTTATTAAGTGTTTTAGAATTAGCAAGCTTATGGGACTCAAAGAGAAAGTTGAAGAGGTTATAGAGAAGGAAATCAGACCTGCCTTGATAAGGGATGGCGGAAACATAGCTGTCATCGACGTTAACGAGGAAAGCGGTGAGGTTAAGGTAAGATTATTGGGATCATGTTACGGATGCCCGATGTCCCAGATAACCTTAACTATGTTCGTTGAACAGCATCTAAGGGCGAAGGTTCCTGAGGTCAAGAAAGTAATCCCGGTATGACTGAATATATAGAGTCGTTAAAAACCTTAATCTACAACGGAAAAGCAATAAAAGGAATCGAATCAAGAGGATTCGGTGGTTTTTGCAAGTGCGATGGGATAATGGTCCAGAAAACTTGGCACGAATCAGATTCATTGCAAATCTTAGTTGCTGAATGCGAGAACTGCTGGAGAACAGAAATCCTCGTTTTCAGCGGGAGTAAGCTTGTGGATAGACGGGAAGTCAGAGTAATAACGAGAAACGAGATAAGAGGTTTTCTGTCAGAAAGATTAAGCGTATCTGAACTCGAAGCGATTCTGGATAAAGCTAAGGGTGATGATTACAATTACGGCTCGTTTAGCAGAGCGAAAAAAAAGCTCGAGAGTATCGGATTGGATGTCAACGAAATTATCAATGAGCTAATTTTAATATGATCGCATCAGCTCCGGGGAAAGTTATAATCTTCGGGGAGCATTCGGTTGTTTACGGGAAGCATGCGGTCGTCTCTTCGATAAGCAAGAGATGCTATGTTAAGGCTGAAAAGTGCTCAGATTTCGTTATATCATCACAATTCGGGAGGACAAAGCTCGACTTTTCCGGAAAGCATTCCTAC
>CAZVXC010000012.1:0-12703 GCA_964631435.1 uncultured archaeon
ATGGCAAAATCTTCATAATCCCCGTAGAAAAATCTATAAAAATAAGAACCGGCGAAACAGAATAGCGGTGGAAGCATGAAGATTGCGGCGATAAAAAATCATCCCGCCGAAGGCTTAGGATACATCGAAGAGATACTGAGGAATCTAAGCATAGATTTCGAATATATCGAAGCCTATCTAAGCCCGAAGCTTGTGGATGCTGACGCTTACATAATTCTTGGCGGGCCAATGGGTGTGTATGAAACGAAAGATTACCCTTATCTAAGCTGGGAGATGGATGTTATCAGAAAGAGCTACAAGGAAAAGCCCATACTTGGAATATGTCTTGGAGCACAGCTAATTGCAGCCTCTTTCGATTGCAGAGTCTATCCATATGTAAAGGAAATAGGATGGAAAAACGTTTGGAAAGTCGGCAGCCATGAAGCTTTCTCATCTCTCCCAGATAAGATCGAAGTGTTCCAGTGGCACGGAGATACATTCGAATTGCCTGAAGGAGCGGAGATAATATACGCTGGAGATATCGTGAGGAATCAGTGCTTTGTTATAGGAAAAGCGATCGGAATGCAGTTCCACCTTGAAATGACGTCAGAGCTGATCAAAAACTGGGTTGTCAAGTCTGATTTGAGTGAGAGTAAAAAGGTTGAGATTCTGAGAAATAGCGAGGATAAGATTGAGGAACACAATAAGCTTTGCGAAAAATTCTTTAAGAATTTTTTGAAATTGATTTAGCCTTTCAAAATTTTTTCCAAGAAATCTCCGACGATCGTTCCTATAACGAACGCTATAGCAAAATAGAGTGTGAATAGAACGCTGCTTATTATGCTAAAACCTGCAAAGATTACGCCTGCGAACGGTATGAAGGCGGCGAATGCAAAGCCTATTATCGCTCCTATTACAATTCCGATGATTACAGCTTTTTTCAGGATATTTATCCTGTCTTCCTTTCCGGGATTGACGTAACCGTAGATGACACCTAAGATGAATGCGATAAACCAGAGGGACATAGCTTAGCCTTAGCTCTCCGCCTATTAATACTTTCGCATTAAACTACAAAAAAATTAAAATACCTTAGCAAAAATTTGAAAGACATGGTTAGGGTCGATTTCCTGAAAACGTTCTTAACTGTCGCAAAAATGGGAAGCCTTAAAAAAGCCGCTAAGGAGCTAAAAATGTCCGTTAGCTCAGTAAGTTTTCAGGTAAATGCGGTTGAGGAATTTTACGGTGCGAGATTGCTGAAAAGGAGTGTAAATGGTGTCAAGCTTACAGATGAAGGTAAAATTGCTTTAAAAAATATCGAAAGCATAATCAACAGCGTAGAGGAGGCGAAGAAGCTAATAAGCAATATAAGGGGAGAGAGGGTAATTATTTCATCCGGCATGGTCGGGATAAACGTTGTTTTCGAGCTTCAAACACTGTTAAAAGCAAAGAACCCGGATGTAGATGTCAAAGTTGAGCTTAGAGGCGCTCACGAATGTATAAGAGGTGTTATGAGCGGAGATTACGATTTCGCAATCGTAGGGGATATACTTGAAGAGCATCTAGTCTCGGACTGGCTCTATGTTAAAGAAATAGGAATGGATAAGCTCGTGCTGATAACTCCGACAAATCATCCTCTTGCAACAAAAAAACAGGTTACCCTTGAGGACATCAAGAAATACCCGATAATAAGTCTTACAGAAAGCTACGGGATTACGACAAGTTTGAAAAAGGCATTAAAAGAAAGCGGAGTTAGATTTGAGGAGTTAAACGTTGCATATACCGTCGAAGATCTATTTTCCCAGATAAACAGCGTTAGCAGCGGTCTCGGAATTGCTATAACATCTTATATCGCTGTTTGCAGAGCTTGCGAGGTCGGACTTATTAAGATAAGGGATATTAAAGATTTCGCAAGTAAAAGGAAAATCTATTTCGTGTCAACGAAGCTTGCGATGGAGAGCAGAAAAATGAAGGAGTATGCTAACTACATAATCAGAAATGCGAAATCGATATTCGCCGCATATTACGAGCAGTGTTTAAATGAGGTCATATAGTTTCAAGAATTGAAAAATCAAAAAATTTCGAATTATCGCCACCATTCTCAGCCAAAACTCGCATAAAACATCTCAGAAAAGAAATATCCCGACGAATAATAAAAGATAAGGCTACATGATCTTTGATTTAAGTTAAACCCGCTATTTAACCTGATTTTCGGAATCAATAGCGAATATGATCTTATTTTAGACGAATCTAAATGTTCGAAGCTTTCAAAAATCTTGCTATTTCGAATTTTTAGAAATAGATTTGTTAAAATTAGAAATCTATAAATATTCGAAGTTGTCGAATTGGTGAAGAGGTGATAAAAGATGGTAAAGGATTCCTCAGAAGTCTATCGAGAGGAAGCGAGTAAAACACCGATGATGGTCGTTTTGGAGAGGGATTTCAAAGAGTTCTGCCAGAACAGAGCTGTGATATACAAGTTCCTTTCGGAAGTGCTTAAGGATGAGGTGCCGAGAGAGTTTCTCGAAAAGCTGAAAGGCATCTCTGAAAAGATAGGGAATTTGCTGAGATGCATCTCACCAGAAACTTTTCCCGGATTCAGGAGGCTTAAGGCATACGTAGAAAAAATTGAGGATGTTGAGAAGGAATGGAAAGAGCTGAGATACGAGTATGCAGACCTCTTTCTGAACGCCGGACTCACTCCGGTTTTTCCCTACGAGTCTGTGTATGTTAAAGGCGAACCTCTTCTGAATCAGAAGCCGGTATTCGAGGTTAGGGATTTCTACACGAAAGCCGGAGTTCACAAAAGCGATGATTATGCAGACCTTGATGATCATATCGCAGTCGAGCTTGAATTCATGTCATACCTCTGCAGGAACTGCGAGAAAGACGGTTTCTTGATATTGCAGGGAGAGTTTGCGAAGAGACTTGGATGGATGAAGGAATTTGCAGACAACTTAGAGAATAACACGAAATCGGAGTTTTACAAAGCCATCGCAAGGATACTGAGGGGATTCATATCTATAGAGGTTGATATAGCGGAGAACATAATGAATGCTGAGTTGCCTGAGAAGTCTTTCATAGATGCTATTGCAGCGATATCTGAGCTTTTCAGAACTCTTGAGATCGAAGACGGATTCTCAACGATAAAAGAGGGGGTCAAAGATTACGGCGGAGAAAAGATCGTTAGGTCTCACTGCTATATCTGCGGTGCCTTATGCGGGATAACTGTTCATGTTAAGGATGGAATAATAACAAAGGTAAGCGGCTTACCGGGAGACCCGAAGGGAGATGGAATCGTATGTCCGAAGGGTGCGAGCGGATGGCAGCTTACATACAGCGCATACAGGCTGAAATCACCGCTTATAAGAGAGGGAGATAGATTTAGGAAGGCGACATGGGATGAGGCACTTGATAAGGTTGCCGAGCTTATGCTTAGAACAGAGCCGAACAAGGTTGCTTGGTTAAGAGGAAATGACTGGAACAACTGGCTTACAGAGGCCGTAATGAAAGCTTATGGTGCCATACAAACGACTCATCGACCTATGTGCGATAATGCGATAAGAATGGCGAACGAGCATAATTTGAACGACAAGAGACCTTGGATAGATTACAGGGAATCGGATTACATAATACTCTGGGGGATAAATGAGCTTGCAACATCTTACGGCAGAAGGAAAGTGAAATACCTCAGAGAGGCTTTGAAGAGGGGAGCTAAGCTTGTTGTAATCGACACGAGGAGAACAGAGACTGCTGAGCTTGCTCACGAATGGATCGCTCCAAAACCGGGGACGGATGCTGCAATTGCTATGGCGATGTGCTACGTAATCGTGAAAAACGAGCTATACGACAAAGAATTCGTTGAAAACTGGACTTACGGATTTGAGGATTTCAAGAAGAGGTTGCTTGGCGAGGAAGACGGAATTCCGAGAACTCCTGAGTGGGCTGAGAAGATAAGCGGTGTTCCAGCTAAGACGATCGAAAGAATTGCCTTAGAATTTGCCAATGCAGAGCATCCGGCTGTAATGATATGGGCAGGGATAGCTCAAAATCCGAACGGATTCTACGCAACCCAAGCTATAATGGCGTTAAACGCTCTTAAGGGAACTTTCGATGCTCCCGGCGGGCCGCAGCTACCTTTCAAGAGGAAACTGAAGAAGCCTTTTGTGAAAGAGCCGCCGAACAATTCCAAGGCTAAGCCTGATAAGCTGAAAATGTGGGAAGGCTTTGCTCCAGCGTTCTTCCCAAGAGATGTTGCAGAAGGAAAGTTCAAAGCATTGTTCTGCTACTACGGCGATCCAGTTTTATCGTGGTCGAATGAGGATGCTGTTGTTGATGCGATAAAGAAGCTCGATTGGGTTGTTGTTGTCGATGCTTTCATGAATAATACAGCATTGCTTGCAGACGTAATACTGCCAGATTGCACGTATCTTGAGAGGGATCAGATAAAGGCTGACTGGCTTTACGATGCGTTCATAGCAGGCTACTTCAGAGCGATTGAGCCGATGTTTGAGTCGAAGCCTGAGTGGTGGATATTCATTCAACTCGCAAGGAGACTCGGATACGGCGAGTTCTTCCCGTGGGATGATATTGAGGATGCTCTGAAAAAGATGCTCGAAGGGACTCCTTGGAGCTACGAGGAGCTGAAGGAGAAGGGATACATAATCACGGACAAAGCTGAGTATTACAAATACAAGAAGTGGGGCAGCTTCAATCCTCCGGAAGGCTACGGTTCTTCGGGGAAGACGAAGACGGGAAGATACAACTTCAAAAACCCGGTTGCTGAAGAGAAGGGCATCGATCCTCTTCCAGATTACAAGCCGATCGAAGAGGAGTATCCGGAGCTTGTGCCGGATGAAGAGTATCCTTTCATCATGCAGAATTTCAGAATTCTTGAACATGAGCATTGCTCAACACTCAACGCACCGCACCTCATGAAGCTAAGAGGTCAGAATCCTGTCTGGATAAATCCGGTTGATGCGAAGAAGCTCGGAATTAAGACGGGAGATGCGATAATCGTAGAATCTCCATGGGGCAAAGTTGAGGCGACAGCTTACGTTACATGGAATATAAGAGAAGGCGTCGTTGCCGCTGCTGGCGGTTTCGGACACTGGAGAGGGCTTGAAGCGGATCCGAGATTCCCGCAGTATAGAGGTTTCAATGTTGCAAAGCTCATGCCACCGAATATCGCAGATCATTACGGCGGGAATCCGCTTCTGAAGTATATTAAAGTGAAAATAAGGAAAATGTAATTTTTTTATATTTTTGCTAAAAAAAGGAGGTGATGTGATTGATAGACGTAACTTGGATGCAGATCGCTGGACATACAATAAAGATAGACGCAGTTGTCTATTTCTTGTGGTGTATTTGGGTAGGTTGGATATTCTCCACAGTAGGAGCTTTTGGCGGTATAATGGCAGGAGTCGGGCATATATCAATTCTCGGAATAGGAAATTGGGCAAGCAAGCTTAAGGGAGTTAAGATAAATAAGGGAATGTATCATGATGCCGGAAAGTATTTAACGGATAACATAAGAATGTCGAACACTGCGATAACGTGGCTGAACTCCCTTTCAAGCACGATAAACTGGGCTACACAGAAGAGGCTCGTATGGCCTGCTGGCTTAGCAATGGGACTCGGAATGATCTTAGGCGCTCAGGTCGCTGTATGGGGAACCGGAGGAGCTCTGGGAATAAAGGCTTATAAAGGCATATTCGGCTTCGTCGTCCTTGTCGTCGCTTTCTACATGTTCTATCAGGTAACACCACGAGCCAAAGCTTCGAAATCGAAAGGTAGAGAGGCTGCAAAGAGATTCAGGGAGAGAGTGGAGCAATTGAGGAAAGAAGGAAGACTGCATGAGCTTGAAGGCGTTACGAATGTCAAGTATTCGCTCAAGCAAGTAGAATTCGACTTCTTCGGAGAGCATTTCGTAGCAAAGAACTACGGCCCGTTCTTCTACGGATTGCTAATTGGATTCGTTGCAGCTTTGGTCGGCATAGGTGGTGGTTTTGCAATCGTTCCGTATTTCATTGCCATCGGTTGGCCGATGTATATCGCTCCGGCAGCGTCAGCGTTAACTGTCTTCCTAAACCAGTGTTCAGCTCTCGCCGGCTGGCTTGCGAGGGGCGTTGAATTCGTATGGCCTATAATATTCGGATGGGGCGGAATACTCGTAGGTAGCTACATAGGGCCGAGAACTCAGAAGTATCTACCAATGGATGCACTCTACGTCCTCTTCGGAATCTTGGCACTCTACGTCGGCGTCAGATACATACTCGCGGGACTCTTAGGAATTCATCTGCCACCATGATACCTTATATTTTCATTTTTGTAACGGGAATCGTAGTCGTTCTGAATGAAAGGCTCGAAAGCTTAGTTTTGAGAAAATTCTTTAAAGGAATTCTGAAGGAGCTTGAAGAAGTTGAGGAGAAGATAGCTGAATATCAGTATCTCTCAGTCTTAGCTGTTGCTGCAAAAGATAAAGAGGCATACGATGGTTTCCAGATTCTGATGAATGAGATTTACTGGCCGTTCTTTTTCAGAAAGATGGTTTTCACAACATCTCTATACTTCCTGCTTCTCTCACCGTATATCATAGCAACAAACTATCTTCTATCAAATTACATCCCGAACGCATTCTCAATAGTTTTGTTCATAGCGATCGCATTCTTCACGATAAAACTCGGATACGGAATTGTATCTCATTTCATAGAATCTTGGAAAGATGCTAAAGAAGCTGAAAGGAAGCTTGCGATGCTTAAGGATCGATAAGTTTATCTTAGCAAGATCGCAATGCTTAATATGAAACTCAGGTGGCTCGGTAATTCGTGCGTCGAGATAATGGATGATAAGCACATCTTAATCGACCCGAATTACATTGAAGAGCCAAAAAGTGGAGTTGAAATCGTTTTAGTAACCCACGAACACTCAGATCACTTCGATAAGGAAAAATTTGAGAGATTGGGTGTAAAGAAGGTTATCGCACCGAAAGCAACCTTAGAAGAATACAACATCGAAGGCATAGTTGCAAAGCCGGGAATGGAAATCGAAGGGATAAAGGTTCTTGAAAGCTGGTGTTGGAAAGCTAAGGAAAGCTGCAGCTATTATTACAAAGGAATCTTGCATTCGGGAGATTCTGCAAGATTTCCAGATGTTGATGAAGTTAATGTTGTTTTCACAGCATGCTTCCCGGATTTCTACGATGAATATGTGAAAGAATTCAGGAGATTGAAGCCAAAGCTGATAATTCCGATTCATTACAGCATGGAGAAGATAAGAAATGCCGAAGGCTTGAAAGAGATTCTCGATAAAGAAGGATTTAACTGCAGGATACTAAGCGTAGGAGAGGAAATAGAAGTCTAACTAAGAGCTCTCAAAACACTTTCTACAACTCTGAGATTGGTTATTATCGCTAAGAATGCGAAAAGATAGATTGCTTTGATACAGAAAGAAAGAAGACAGAAGAGCATCACGATGAATATCCTCTCATCCCTCTTCCCGAATATAATGGGCTTGTATTTTTTGTAAAAGCTCTCTCCGAATTCAGCTTTATACCGCTCTGTCGTATAGCTTATCATAAATGAGCCGAAGATTGCGAGAACAGCTATAAGCCACTCGTAATTTCCACTCAGAGTTGCGAAAGCAAGAAATGATAAGAATATCGAATCTACGTATCTGTCGAGGATCGAATCAAGCCATCCTCCGTGTTTTGATGTCTTCATAGCAGCCCTCGCTATCTCCCCATCAACCCCATCGAAAATCGAGCTGAACTGATAAAGAACACCCGCAAGAGGGATGCTGAAGAAGATTGTGAAGGAGGAGATTATTCCTGCGAAGAAGCTGAGCCAAGTCGCATGGATAGGTTCTATTTTATCGACGAGAAAAGAGGATATCCTCGTCGATACCTTTCTGTTTAAATGCCTCGAAATAAAACCATCTTCCCTCCCCTTAACTGACATGCTAACGATAATTTTCTTAGCTTGCTTAGCTTCTTCAACCGTATCTATATCCATCCAGAAGTATCCGTCCAAGCAGCTAACCTCAACGCCAGCTCTCTCCATGATCTCAGACAGCTCGATAACATCTTTCTCTCTAACAATATCCTTAGCGACATCGAATATATCTGGGCTTAAGATGAAGAAACCAGTATCTACGCATGTGAAATCCTTCAATTTCTTGCCTATCTTCTCAACACGCCCATTCTTCACCAACACCTTTGTAGCTTCGCTAACATCGACGAATCTCGGTTTTCTATCGCATATCAATCCTCTAAGCTTCAAAGCCTCATCTATGAATCGCTCCTCATAAACGTGATCTCCCATTATCAGAACGAAATCGGAATCGATATATTTCCTCGCAAGGTAAAAAGAATAGCCATTTCCCCTCTCAGGATGTTCATTCACAACAATTCTGTATCTGAAATCGTTCCTCTTAAGAAAAGCCTCTATCTTTTCTCTGTTAATTCGATTTACAACTACGATGAATTCATCAATACCTCTATTTTCGAGGAATTTCATCGATCTGTAAATAATCTCTCTGCCTGCAATTTTTAACAGTGGTTTTACAACGCCCCCCATTCTTTTTGCGAGACCTGAGCATAATACTACAGCTTTCATGCTCTTTCTTAGGTCGCTCCTACTAAAAAAGTTTAAGCAGACGAAATAGCAATCGTTAAATATTATTCAAAACAATCCTACTTAAAAAGAGGCGATGGCGTATGATCGAAGTTGAGATTATTTCTGGAAGAACGATTGATCAGGGAAAGACTGTTGAGGAGAAACTGACAGAAGAATACTTCAAAGCCGTGAGCTACTGCGAACTCAACGAAGAAGACTTCAAAGAGCTTGGATTAAGCGAGGGAGATAGAGTTAAGATAAAAACGGAATTCGGAGAAGTCGTCGTATTCGCAAAAGTTGGTGATCTGCCGAAGGGCATGGTCTTCATACCAATGGGGCCTTACGCGAATCAGGTGATCGATCCCTCAACAGACGGAACGGGAATGCCTCAGTTCAAAGGGGTTAAAGGGACTGTTGAGAAGACAGATGAGAATGTTTTAGGAGTAAAAGAACTCTTAGGGGTGGAGTAAATGGAGTATGCGATATGCACGTTTTGTGGGAATGTATGCGACGATGTCGAATTCGATGTGAAAGAGCAGAAAGGCAAGAAATTCTGCCCTCTTGGGCTATCCAAGTTCAAAGAGAAGGAGAGGATAAAGGCTCCGATGGTGGATGGGAAGGAGGTTAGCTATGAGGAGGCTATAGAGAAAGCCGCTGAGATACTCGTTAATGCTAAAAAACCCCTTTTGTATGGCTGGGCTTCAACCGTTAACGAAGCCATAAGATTGGGCGTTATTCTGACGGAAAAAGTCAGAGGCGTTTACGATCAGTGTGCGAGCGTTTGCCACGCTCCGGGAACACTTGCAACGATCGAAGAAGGTTTTCCCGGAGGAACTTTGGGTGCTGTAAAGAACAGGGCAGAAATGGTTGTATTCTGGGGAAGCAACCCTCTCGAAGCTCATCCGAGGCACATGACGAGATACAGCGTTCATGCAAAGGGATTCCTCATAAAGAGCAGAAAAGATAGGAAAGTTGTTGTCGTAGATGTCAGAAAAACGAGGTCTGCGAAGATGGCGGATAAATTCATCCAAGTAAAACCCGGATACGACTTCGCTGTAATCTCTGCTTTAAGAGCTTTGATAAAAGGTGAGGATATAGAGGTAGATGAGGTCGGCGGAGTTCCGAAGGAGGAACTCGTCGAACTCGCAAATGATATGAAGAACGCAAAATACGGCGTAATATTTTACGGTCTCGGTGTTACTCAATCGAGAGGAAGAGACAGGAATGTTGAGAATGCTATAAAGCTAATTCAGCTCCTAAACAGATACACGAGATGGATAATACTTCCGATGAGAGGTCATTACAACGTTGTCGGTGCCGGAGAAGTTCCAGCATGGGAAGTGGGTTATCAGTATGCTATCGATTTCAGCAGAGGCTATCCGAGATACTCTCCTGCTGAATTCACGGCAGTTGAGATGCTTCTGAGGAGAGACTGCGATGCTATGCTGGTTATAGCGAGCGATCCCGCTGCCCATTTCCCGAAAAAGGCTGTTGAGCATATGAAGAATATCCCTGTAATTCAGATCGATCCTTCACCGAATATGACTACTCTGCTTTCTAACGTTGTAATACCTTCTGCTATCGCAGGAGTAGAAGCAGAAGGGACTGCATACAGAATGGACGGAATACCGCTGAGGGTTAAAAAGATAACCGAATCGAACTTCTGGAGCGATGAGAAAATACTTGAGGAATTGTTAAAGAAGGTTGAGGAGCTTATGGGGTGATTGTTATGCATCACATGCTATGGATTAAGAATGGAATTGTTGTCGATCCGAAGAATAAGATTGATGGAGAAAAGATGGACATATTCGTTAAAGAGGGAAAGATAGTTGAGGAAAGCGAGATTAAGAAGGATGAATGCAAGGTAATCGATGCATCAAACAAACTCGTCGTTGCCGGCGGCGTCGATATGCATGCTCACATAGCTGGAAGCAAGATAAACACAGGAAGAACTATGAGACCTGAGGAGATGAGAGTCGTAAGGCAGACAGCAAACAAGTTAAGATCAGCGGTCGGAAGGGTTTTGCTAACATCTCCTGCAATAGGATACGAGTATGCGAAAATGGGCTACACAACAGCTGTCGAAGCAGCTGACCCGCCAATCGGCAGTTTGCATACGCATGAAGAACTCGATGCAATTCCGATAGTGGATAAAGCCGCACTTCCGGTATTCAGCAACTGGCATCCCGTTTTCAAATACACTGCCGAGAAGGATATAGAGAAGTTAAAAGCGTTCATAGCGTGGTCATTAGAGAGAACAAAGGGTTACGGTGTTAAGATAGTCAATCCCGGTGGAGTAGAGGCTTGGATGTATGGTGGAAACTGCAGAAACTTGGATGATGAAGTCCCGAACTTTGGTGTTACGCCGAAAGATATAATAACGAGTCTGATAAAGGCGACGGAAGAATTGAATCTGCCCCACTGTGCGCACATACACTGCAACAATCTCGGAAATCCGGGGAATTATCAAACGACAATAGAAACGATAAAGCTTGCAAACGGATTCAAAAACGATAATAGACCAGTTCTGCATGTAACCCACGTCCAGTTCAACGCTTATGCTGGCAGTTCTTGGAGAGACTTTGCGAGCGGTGCGGAAGAGATAGCTAAGGTCATCAATTCTATGGATAATGTAACAATCGATATGGGACAGCCGATATTCGGACATACGACAGCCATGACAGGAGATGCACCATTCCAGTTCGTCCTTCACAAGCTCTTGGGTGCGAGATGGAGCAACAAAGACAGCGAGATCGAAGGCGGAGCGGGAATAGTTCCTATAATGTATCTGCCAAAGAATCCCGTTCATGCAGTCCAATGGGCTATAGGTTTCGAATTGGGGTTGCTGACAGATAGCAATAAAGTCGTTCTGACAACGGACTATCCAAACGGCGGGCCATTCACAGAATATCCGTATATAATGGCTATGCTCATGAGCAAGAAGATGAGAGAAAAGGAGCTTGAAAAAGTCCACGCTTACGTCCAGAAAGCGAGCAATCTTCCAGCGATAGATATTGAGAAGACGTTATACGAGATCATGGTTATGACGAGGGTTTTGCCGTCCAAGATATTAGGGCTTGAGAACAAAGGACATCTTGGAATAGGTGCGGATGCTGATATAGCTATATACAACATAAATCCGAATGAAATCGATCCATCCGCTCAATACGACGTAATAAACAGAGAGTTTAGAAATGCTGAATACACGATTAAATCCGGGCAGATAATAGTTCAGAACGGAAAATTGATCAGCGAGAGCTGGGGCAGGACATATTGGATTGACGCAAGAAGTAAGGTGAGCGTGGATATAATAGACGAAGACCTCAACGACTTCTTCAACTATTACAGCATAGAGAGAAGAAATTACGGTGTTGAGGAAGGATGGATAAGAAAGCCTGAAAGACTGGAGGTGAGATGATGCTAATCTTAAAACCAAAATTCGATTTCGAGGTTAGTGTTGAAGCGGAGCTAACTCCAGAGCTTGCTGAAAAGAGCATCGAAGATGTAAAGGCATTAAAGGTCTGGTATGGGAAAGAGGTTAAAAACTTGGATGAGTTGTTCGAGATAACGAAGGAAGGAGACGATAAGAAGCTGATACTGGACGGAGATTTCTCAAAGGTTAAATGGATAGGTTATTCGATGACAGATGGAGAGATCGTTGTTAAGGGAAGCGTAGGCACGAACTGCGGAGCATACATGAAAGGTGGCAAAATAACGATCGAAGGAGATGCCGATGATTTGCTCGGAATGGAAATGAAGGATGGAGAGATAATTGTAAAAGGAAATGCGAGGAATCTGATAGGTTGTGCATACTACGGGGACATGAGTGGTATGCAGGGAGGCAAGATCGTTATAGAAGGGAATGCAGGAAATTACATCGGAGAAAAGATGTCCGGTGGTGTTATAGAGATAAAGGGAAATGCAGGTGATTTCATAGGAACGGAGATGAAAGGTGGGGAGATAATTATTCACGGAAACTGCGGATTCGTCGGAGCGGATATGAAAAAGGGGACTATAAAAGTAGGCGGCGAATTTGATTTACTGCCATCGTTCAAGAAGGCTGAAGATGGATACGTGGGAGATATAATAGTCAATGGAGAAGGAAAAATAGT
>CAZVXC010000012.1:12713-13439 GCA_964631435.1 uncultured archaeon
TGCGAGATGGCTTACGAAATTCGGAAGGTAATTTCTTAGCTTCTCAGCATCAGCATCAATGTCCGGCATGACAGCTTGCTTATCCGAGACTTCAAAAACCTCCACATCTCTTCCTTTGCTCCAGTTCTCTATTGCCATCTTTATACCCTTCGATTCCCCGCTTCCGTAGAATATAACAGCCTTACTCTCTCTCTGCGGAGGATTCAACTTTTCAAGTATTCTGAAAAGGACGTATGGATCTTTCTCTCGAACCTTACAAGAATTCAATCTTAACATGAACTTAGGCTCAGGCAAGAGCTTGGATGTTAAAGGCGGTGAGATTGCGAATGCGAAATCGGATGAGGCACATAGGCTCAACAAACCACCGAGAGAATGGCCAATAGTGTAAATCCTTCTGTAATCTCCCCTTACCTCTTTTATAACGCCTTCAACATCGTTCAAAACATCTTCATCGAGCAAATTCTCATTATCTCCGTGCCCCCTTAGATCAATTGCGAATGAATCGATCCCCTTTTCAGCTATGCTATACGCAAAGCCGAGCATCTCATCTTTGGATGAGGAATAGCCGTGTATAACTATAGCCGCATCTTCTGCGTTCGCTTTGAGGTGAAATGCCGGGACGCTTAGATCATCTAAGCTTCTGAAAAACCTCCTTACAACTTCCATAAATAAAAATAATGATAAAAAGTTAAAAATTATTCGGTTTGGATTTGATAGCTCTGGAAT
>CAZVXC010000012.1:13449-18446 GCA_964631435.1 uncultured archaeon
GGAATAGGACGTCTGCATTAAGTTTCCCGTGAACGTATGTTTTACCAGTCGATTTATCATTGACGACTATCTGAGCCGGAGCGAAGAGATTCGGATCAATCTTGTAGAAATCGTAGTTTGCTGCCTTAAATATCTCGTAAAACGGCTTGCCGTAATCTCTACTTGTGTTACTTGGGACGTTCTTTAAGATTTCATCGTATTCTGTAACAGTAAGATAAACGCTTCCGTAATAGAGCATGCTGTCGTTCGTTGCACCCATAGCTTTCAGATCGTTTTCCAAGATCGGAGCTATCGGGCATCTTCCGGCTCCGTATAATATCTTCTTCGGATCATAACCGACTTCGGCCATCTTGTAAATAGCTGTCTCAGTTATCCTTCCGGAGATTTGAACGCTGCCAACTATGCTCGCTGTAGGTGCGACGACAGCATAAACATCCTCTGCATCAACGTCGCATTCCTTAGCGATGAATTCGATTACCTTTTCATCCGGCAGCTTATTCGACTCTAATGCTATGACAGCGTAATCTGCATCGTCTTCATACTCGATAAGCTCATAAGTCTTCTTAGGCTTTAATGCGAGTGCTCTTGCCGGCCCGCTTCCCATAGCGAAGTATTTATCGACGCTTATAGCCCATCCCGCTTTCTGACTGCCGAGACATGCGATCGCAGGGTGATCGGTGTATTGGGTTATAAACGCAAACGGGATGTCTCTAATGTAATCAACAACTATGTCAACCTTAGCTAATCCTCCCATGCAAATCTCAGTATACATAACTCCCGCATTATAGCTCCCCGGAACGTTCACGCCGCAGTCGATAACAGTTGCACCGTTTTCAAGCTTCTTTGACTCTATCCTAAGCTCCTCTTCGAAATCCATCATCTCTTCTACAATATCCAACGCCATTTCATTCACGCTGAGCAAATCAATCACCTCTTTCAATTATTAATATTAAAGTGTTTAAATTTTATGATTTTAATCGGTTCGATTTTTGGGTTTGTGTCGATGAAATTTATTTTAACTTGTTTTATCAGCTTACTGAGAGATGTGGATTTTAGGATGGACCTTTATTATTCTACGCTAGAGGTATTCGAACCCATGCGGACGGAGTTCAATGCCTATCAGTCCTAAATGTAGATGCCAGCAAAGCTTGCTAAAAAGCTGTGACCTCTAAAAGCATAAGCTTAGGATATCCTCATGGAGCGATAGAATTAATCTGAGAAGATGGAAACCACCTATGGATTCAAGAATTGACGCAAATGCTACTAGAAAGTGCACATGAACTTCTTAGTAAGAAATAAGATCGACTTTGCTTCGGTTAACTTTATTCAGGGGAGATCCCTGAAGATATTGGAAATGCAAGATACTCACAGAAGAGAGAAAAAGTAATTGAAGCTTACATGGAAGTTGTAGATAAATTTCCAATTTAAATCTACAATTGCTAGCTTGCTTTCGCCATTATAAAATTTGACATGTAAAGCTAAATCTTTAATCAGCTTCTACCCATTTCTTCGCCTTTAATCTTCTTGAAATATTCGATCTCTTCACTCATTCCTTCCGTTATTTCATCTTCAAAGACCTATAGCTCGTCGCAAAACTCCAATAGTTTCTTGTTCATTTCTAAAGCCCTTCTGCGATCTTCCGGATTAAGATCATCCATGAATTGGGAAAAGTAAACGTGAGGGGCAATAGGGATGTATCCCATATCCACGAGCATTTTGCAATATCTTTTCGCTTTCTCTATGTTCTCAACTTCCCTTAAAATGAGGGGCAGACGAAAACGACCTTCATCGTAATTTCTAGTAGTTGGGATTAAGTATATAACGTTATGCTTAGCTATTAAGTAGGGAGGGAAAGGTGAGTTTAAATAAAGCTGCTGAGATAGCTGGAGTTAGCAAATGGGAAATGATGGAAATCTTAGCATCCAAAAATATTCCGATACACTATGATGTGGAAGATTTAGAGAAGGACATAAAGACTTTGGAAGAGGCTTTCCTCTTTCCTGGTTGCTTTAAAACTTTCTTGAGTCTGTGAAAGTAAATTCTAACAGATTCATGACTTATATCCTGAAATAGAGAAAGAAACTGACTCGTTCCCCTCAAGGAAAGACCAAAAAAGTATAATAAGGCTACTAACACCTTTATCTTATTTATCCCTCCGAAAGACTTTTTTAGTCTTTATTTCTTCAATTAACTGCTGGATCGGGGATCGCATATCACTATCCTTGACGACCTCCGCTTTGTCAGGAAAAATTCTATTAATACGCGATGATAGGTTTAAATGTTAACTGTTCCTAATTTATTTTGCAAAATTGTAGTAGATGCAAAGGTGGTTTTAAATGATGGAAGACACAATTAACAAGCTAAAAGAAATTGTTGGTGAGAACTACGTCATCCAAGATGCTATAGAGGATTATTTCTACGATGAAACCCCTGAAACTGTAAGACCAGAGGCATCGAGAGATGTTGTCGTCGTCAAACCATCCAAAACCGAAGAAATTTCGGAGATTATGAGACTTGCAAACGAAAAGAAGATTCCAGTAGTTGTAAGAGGTGGTGGAACTGGACTAAGCGGAGGAGCCATACCTCTTAAGCCAGGAATTATAATTTCGATGGAGAGAATGAACAGAATTCTTGAGATCGATACGGAGAACCTTATGGTCGTCTGTGAGGCAGGAGTTACACTACGCGAACTTCTCGACGCCATAGATAAAGTTCCCGGATTGTCTTTTCCACCGCATCCCGGACATGAAGGGGCGCAGATAGGCGGATTGGTGGCAAACAACGCTGGAGGGGCGAGAGCTGTAAAATATGGAGTTATGAGGAATTACGTTGTCGGGCTCGAGGTTGTTCTGCCCACCGGAGAAATTCTGCATCTGGGTGGCAAGGTTATAAAAAACGTCACTGGCTATGATTTGCTACACCTAATCGTAGGTAGTGAGGGGACGTTGTGTGTAATTACAAAAGTTACGCTCAGACTTCTTCCCGAACCCGGTGCAACATACACCCTCATTATTCCTTTTAACAGGACGGAAGACGCGATAAAGACTGTTCCGGAACTTCTGAAAAGTGGAATTGTTCCGCTTGCGATCGAATATATGGATATAGCAGCAATAGAGGCTGGGGAGAGAGTTACAGGCAAGAAGTGGCCATATAAAGGTGGCGAAGCGCATCTGATGATCATCGTTGATGGAAAGGACGAAAATGAGCTGATAGCAATTTCAGAGAGAATTGAGGAAATAGCAAGTAAAAATGAGGCTATAGATGTGTTCGTCGGCACAAGCAGGAAAGAGCAGAGAGATTTACTTGACATCAGGAGCTTAATATATGAAGGGCTGAAGGAAGATACGATAGAACTTCTTGATGTCTCGGTGCCGATAGCGAGCATTCCGGAGTACGTAAACCGATGTAAGATATTCGCAGCGAAGCTCGGTCTTAAGGTTCTGAATTATGGGCACGCTGGAGACGGAAACGTACATCAGCAGATAATGAAGTCTGGCTTAAGAAAAGAGGAGTGGAGAAAGAAGTACGAAAAATTCAAGAGTTTTGCTTTTAGCCTTGCGAGAGAGCTTGGAGGATATATAACCGCCGAACACGGGATCGGGTTCGTAAAGAAAAAGGATATGTATAAACTACTACCGAAGAAGACAATAGAACTCATGAGGGAAATTAAGAGAGTCTTTGATCCTAATAACATCTTAAACCCAGGGAAAGTCGTTGATCTTTAGAAAGTTATATCACAGCAGTTGATCAGAGCTAGATAACATGTAGGTAGAGATACTCGAGTTATACCAAGAGGATTGTCCAAACCTATCTCTCACAGAGAAGCTCGAAGATTTGAATATATTTATTGTGGATGTTCGACCATCGAAGCAGAAGGAAACGCTTAGATCGTACATTATTGAATCCGAAAGATGCCATAGAAAAACTGTCCCAGTCAAAGCGCGTGTTTGATATAGAAATTTACTCGAAGTCAAGAGAATAGGTATGACTAGGGCTTGGAGAGTTGTTCATTCATTTGGCGGTAAAGTTATTGGACCAATTATCGTGCACAAAGACTTGGAAAGATGGCTTGTAATTTGGGAGGACTTAAAGACAAGGAAAAAAGCAGTCAAAGATCTCAAGAAAACGGATCTAACGAAGATTAGAAGATCTCTTGAATTTGAACCTTACATTTTTTCAACTATGCTTCTCAACATCGAAGGTGTTTTCCATTTGGTGAGGGAACTCAGTAAGCTTACGCCCACGCAATTAGAGAGTTTGAAGGAATCATACCTATACGGACTCTACGACATCCCAAGAAGAACGACTTTGGAGATTCTTTCTTCGAACAGCGGAATATCAAAGACAGCGTATTTAAAGAGACTAAGAAATGCCGAAAAGAGGATAGTTTATGGCGTATTAAAGTTTTTTGAGGCTCTTTAATATAATGTTCTATGTTTTCTTATGATTTCGGGCATATCTATACCCATTGGGCAAACTTCTTTGCATTTCCCGCATAGACACGAAAGAAAACATTTTTAACCTCATCCGTTATCGCATTCCACCCTATTCCCATCGGACCACCATAGACTGTTCCCCACAGATTACCCATTATATGGAATACTGAACACTCAAGCTGGCACCTGCCGCATCTCACGCATCTCAGCTGTTCTCTCAAGAATTCCGGAGCTTTACTCCTTCCGTTGTCAAGAAAGACAACATGCATGTCCTGTCCCCTAACCTGTTCCTTTACGTTTATGTAGGTCGGGGGAAAAGTTCCGAAAAAGGCGGATTGAACCATTATGGCATTTAGGCAAACGGTTGATAGCTTAATTTTTCAACAAGGCAAATTTTTGCTAGTAGCCCCTCTTAGAATACTTTTTTCGAAGCCCATGGGTGGACAGGAGCGATAATTTTTTCTTGATCAAAAATACTTATGTCAAGACGCAAGGAAAACAAAACATTTTTACACCTCTACATCGATAAAAACGTTCTAGCCAAAACCAAGGAATTAATCC